>DTVJ01000057.1:0-2375 GCA_012963565.1 Piscirickettsiaceae bacterium | reverse complement strand
GAACGTTATGGTCACTTCTCTCTTGCAGTAGAGTCAATGTATGATCATCCTTTCTTGTGGGGCTCAAAAAGAACAGGCCCTGATTTGGCGCGATTAGGCGGTAAGTATTCGGATGAGTGGCACATTCTGCATTTACGCCATCCGCAAGCTTTAGTACCAGAGTCGGTGATGCCTAAGTACCGTTTCCTCGATGATGCAATTGTTGATGGTGAAACCATTCAAGCGCATATGAGAGGCATGACAAAAGTTGGTGTCCCATATACTGATGCAGACATAATAGATGCAAAAGAGAAAGTAAAAAATAAAACTGAAATGCAGGCAATGGTTGCATATTTGCAAGTTCTGGGCACTATGATTCAGTTTGAAGATGGCGTGGTCTATAGAGAATAATGACATTAGTTGATAAAATTGGCGCTGTTGCAGCGATTGTTGTATTTATATTATTAGCAAGCGCTTATTTTTACGCTTTTAGGCCTAAGAATAAGAAAAAATTTGAAGAGTTACGTAACTTTGTTAACGAAGAAGACTAGCGAGGAGAGTAGTAATGAGCGAGCATAAAAACCCATATCCAGGTGAAAACAATACTGGCCATTTATGGGATGACGAGAATGATCTTCGTGAATTAAACAATCGTCCACCAAGATGGTACATGTGGGCGCTATATTTAAGTTTACTTGCGATTCCTATCTATTCTTTTTATTATCCTACTATTCCTTGGTTCGGAGAAAGCACTAAAGGCCTCGCTAATTGGACGCAGATTGTAGAGATGAAAGAGGGCATTACGCAGCTGGAAGATTACCGTAAGGCTAAATTTGCCGATACTGAAAAAGCCATTGCTGAGAGTTCATTGGAAGACATTGTTCGTGATGAAGAGTTAAGAAATTACGCAATTAAAACCGCCGAAGTATTGTTTGGTGATAATTGTGCGGCTTGTCATGGCGCAGGTGGTCAGGGTAATAAGGACTTTCCGGTATTGGTTGATGATGATTGGTTGTATGGCGGTAAATTATCACAAATAAGCGCCTCTATCACACTAGGTCGTAAGGGCAATATGCCAGCGCGTATGATGGGTATTTCTGATGCAGATGCTGATACTCTGGCTACTTTCTTGATTGAAACGGGTAAAGGCGCACAAGGCAAACCTAACCCCGCCTCTAAGCCGTTGTATATGACTAAAGGCTGTATCGGTTGTCATGGCCCTACTATGAAGGGTAATGTTTTCATGGGTAGTGCTAATTTAAGCGATGGTATTTATCGCTTCAAAGCAGATGATCAAAAGGCTTCGGTTATTCGCACTATTCTACATGGTGTGAATCAGGGTCATGACCCACAAACTCGAGATGCAGTCATGCCTTCATTTGGTATCTCTGAGGTAATTGATAAAACTCAGATTAAAAAACTAGCCGTCTATGTGCACCAACTCGGTGGCGGTGTTGCAGTGAAGCCGAAACCTGTTCCTAAGCCAAAGGCAGCTGAGTCTAAGGTTGAGGCGACCTCAACGAAAACCAAGCCTGACGTTAAAGTAAGCGCTAGAAGCGGTAAAGAGATTTATGCTAAATGTCAGGGATGCCATAATATAGGCGTAGCTGGCGCACCTAAGTACGGTGATAAAACTGCATGGGCGCCACGCATTAAACGTGGTGTTGAGGATCTATTAAAAGTCGCCAAAACCGGCAAGGGTGCAATGCCACCTAAAGGCACTTGTTTCGATTGCTCAGATGCTGAGTTGAAGGCAGTTATTCAATATATGATGGATAGTGCTAAATAAAAATTCTAAATTTTTTCAATGAATTAATGACCTTTATGGGTATAATTCTGTACAGTCGCCGAAGTAGCACAGTTGGTAGTGCAACTGATTTGTAATCAGTAGGTCGCCAGTTCGAGTCCGGCCTTCGGCACCATATTTAAGCTCCAAATGGGAAACCATATTGGAGCTTTTTATTGCCTACAATCAAGTTAGATCAAAACGATCAAGATTCATTACCTTGTTCCAAGCGTCTACAAAATCACTCACAAATTTTTGTTGTGAGTCTTCACATGCATAAACTTCTGCTAAGGCTCGTAGCTGAGAATTAGAACCAAACGCAAGATCAACTCGTGTAGCAGTTCTTACCTTTTCACCTGTAGACGGATCAGTTGCTTCATAGGAATTGCTACCAGTTGACTTCCATTCAACCTTCATATCAAGCAGATTGACAAAGAAGTCGTTGGTTAACTTGCCTGGTGTCTTAGTGAATACACCATGACCATCCGCACTGATGCCTAATGCTCGCATACCACCAACAAGCACTGTCATCTCTGGTGCTGAAAGTCCAAGTAATTGTGCTTTGTCAAGCATCATTTGTTCTGGGCTAACTGTAAACTCTGTCTTTTGA
>DTVJ01000056.1 GCA_012963565.1 Piscirickettsiaceae bacterium | reverse complement strand
TAGAACACTTACCTTTTAAAATTAAATAAGAAACTACTGGAATATTTTCATACCACTTGATTGCATGTTGGCAATGTGGACACTCTGAGCCCACGGGTTTGAATAGTGAAATACCCAAAGGTAGGCGATGAATCAATACATTTAGGAATGATCCGAATATTAGTCCAGCGATAAAAACAATTACATACAGTTCCATTTGCTCTATTCTATCTTAATAACCATAGTTTTAATGATACAATCAAATCTCATATAAATGGCAAGTCATCAATTTTGTTAGGGGAATAGATGTTTGAAGTTATAGAGAAATATACCAATGAGTACAAATTTTCCGATATTCATCTTAAGGAAGATAAGCCACTAGTATTGCGTATTAATGGCGATATGACTACGCCAAGTGAAACCATTATTTCGGCATCTGAACTACACGAATTCGCCAACCAATCACTCAACGAAAAGCAAAAAACCCAGCTAGAAGAAGTACGCGATGTTGACCTAGCCATTGAGGTTGGTCCTTATCGTTTTCGTGCCAACTTTTTTTACACATCTAATGGCTTAGCTGCAGTACTGAGAAAGATTGAATCAGAAATTCCATCTATGGAGCAATTGGGTATTCCTTTTGTGGCTCAGGAAATAGCCTATAAGCCTAATGGATTGGTATTAGTTACAGGACCAACAGGATCTGGTAAGTCAACCTCGCTGGCTGCAATGATTGGAAAAATTAATCAAACCAAGAAAGGACATATTCTTACTATTGAAGACCCTATTGAATATATTCATCATTCTGACCAATGCACAGTATCTCAACGTGAGGTAGGCCGTGATGCGGACTCATTTTCCAGTGCATTACGCGCATCATTACGTGAAGATCCGGACGTTATTTTGGTGGGTGAATTAAGAGACAAGGAGACCATCCAGCTCGCACTTACCGCTGCAGAAACGGGGCATTTGGTATTTGCTACACTACATACCTCTGGCGCACCAAATACTATAAATCGGGTGATTGACGTATTTCCAGCAGAGCAACAAGATCAAGTTAGGGCGCAATTATCGCAATCTTTACAAATGGTGATAACACAACGCCTATTTAAGCGTGCTGATAAAGATGGTCGAATTGCTGCATTTGAAGTAATGATTTGTAATTCTGCAATTAGAAACTTGATTCGAGAGGGTAAAGTTCATCAAATTACAAACACCATTCAAACTGGCCGTTCAGAAGGTATGGTTACCATGGATAAGGCAATAGAAGAGCTATTACGTACTGGCAAGGTTAGTGAGCACGATGCGTTGTTCGGCTAAAGGCTTCACTTTAATTGAAATTATTACAGTAATTGCAATTATTGGAGTTTTAGCGGCAGTACTCACTCCTAATATTGGTAGCTGGGTTGGTAAATCTAAATTAAGAACTGGTGCAGATGAATTGCAGCAACTTCTTGCATTTATGAAGGGCGAGTCATTGAGTCGGGGTACAACCATCAAGGCCGAGATCAGTGAGGATGACAATTCAATAGCAATATATTCGTCTAATGAATCAACCACCAATTGCCAAAGCAGTGAGGTGGAGTGGTCAATAATGAGTAACAACTTGGTATTTAATAATATAAAGTTAATTTCAGAGGTTGAGAATGATGAATTATGTTTTTTCACCAATGGGAGTTCGAACGGTGGAAAGTTAACACTTAGCTCTAAACACGGGGAATATGAAGTTCAAGTTCTATCAGCTACGGCATTTATTGAGAAACGAAAAATAGAGTAAAAAAATGAATATTAAAGACACGAGAGATGGATTTACACTGATGGAAGCGGTAGTTTCCATAGCCATTGTATCTATTGGTTTCGTGGGTATTTATTCAGTTTTTGTAGTGGCAGAAAAATCACTGGGTAAAACTTTTGAGAAAAACCGTCTTATCTTAACAGCCAGCTCAATGGTTGAAGACATTGCCAGTGACCAAATTAATATTGAAGACTACAAAGAGATGAATCTTGAGAGGGCTGATTATCTTTATGACAATATTGAAAAAGAAAGGAAGCAAAATCACATTAGAAGCAAATGGAAGAAAAGATTAGATCGCTCAAAACATAAAAATTTAGTTAAGGCTCCAACTAAATTACAAGACACCTCAATAGATGGGGATACAGGGCAGCAGAATCTTCTAACCATAGAAATGGAAGGCAAGCAGGGTGTTAATGTCACCTTTCATAGACTGTTTAGAAAACTACAGGAGTGATAATGAGACAATCACGCTCAGCTTACACACTAACAGAGCTTATGGTTGCTACTGCCGTGGGATCTATTGTGATGGCAATGGCGTTTTCATCATTTTCACTGATTAATAAAAAATACCATAAATATTCGGACTTATCCAATCTTCATCATAATGCATCTCA
>DTVJ01000055.1 GCA_012963565.1 Piscirickettsiaceae bacterium | reverse complement strand
TGAAAAAGAACCTTGATTGTCAGCCATGTATGAAACGTACCTGTCCTCTACAGCACCACGATTGTATGAATTTAATTAAAGCAGTGGATGTGCTTAATGCTACTAAGGACCTATAGCAACAGAAAAAATACTACTTGTTATGCATTTGTTAAAATAAGTGGGAAATATTTAAATACCATAATGCAGCGTCAGAATTCTTATATATAGGTTAAAAAGTTCCAAGTCTTTCTCTTTGGTAGCTACCATCTTGCACATGCTCACACCAAACTTTATTATCTAGATACCATTGTACGGTTTTATATATACCGGTCTTAAATGTTTCATCAGGCGTCCAGCCTAGTTCTTTATCAATCTTTGTTGCATCAATAGCGTATCTTACATCGTGCCCAGCTCTATCATCCACATAAGTAATTAATTCTTCATATTGCTTAATACCATCAAGCTTACTTGGCACTAATTCATCCAAGATACTACAAACTGTTTTGACCACTTTAATATTCTGTATTTCATTATGTCCACCAATGTTGTAAGTTTCGCTAATTTCACCAGTGAGTGCTACATGTAGTAATGCCCTTGCATGGTCATCAACATAAAGCCAGTCTCGTATTTGTTTGCCATCACCATATATTGGCAACTCTTTGCCCTCTAAGGCATTTAGGATAATAAGTGGAATCAACTTCTCAGGGAATTGATAAGGCCCATAATTATTGGAGCAGTTGGTAATCAATGTTGGAAAATTGAAAGTACGTTGCCATGCCCTGACTAGATGATCAGAGCTTGCCTTAGCAGCTGAGTATGGCGAGCTTGGAGCGTAAGCAGTGTCTTCGGTAAATAAATCATTCATCCCTTCTAAGTCACCATACACTTCATCGGTAGATACATGATGAAAACGGAAATCATCTTTTTTATCATCTTCAAGTTCGGCCCAAAAAGCTCTTGCTTGTTCAAGCAATACATAAGTGCCGACAATATTAGTTTGAACAAATTCACCTGGTCCATCAATTGATCTATCTACATGTGATTCCGCTGCTAGGTGCATGACAATATCAGGTCGATGCTTGTTAAACACACGTTTTATTGCATCACTATCACAAATATCTACATGTTCAAAAGCATAATTAGCATGACCTTCAATTGAAGTTAATGATTCTAAATTACCTGCATAGGTTAATTTATCAACATTCACCACACTATGGTTAGTATTATTAATAACATGGCGAATAACGGCAGAGCCGATAAAGCCTGCACCGCCAGTGATTAATAGTTTTTTTGAAGTCATTGTTTTTTCTTTAGTGCTGCGATACAAGTTTTAAGAGATACTTCCCAATAGGGAATATTTATACCAAATGTTTTAGTTATTTTATCTTTATTCATCAGAGTGTTTCTAGGTCTTTGGGTAGTTGTCGGATATTGTTCTGTTGTTATGGGGTTAACAGTACATTGAATATTCGTCAATTCAAAAATTTCTTTTGCAAAATCAAACCAACTACAAGACCCCTCATTTGAGTAATGATAAATTTGTGTTTTTTGACCAGAATTCAAAAATTCTTCATTTTGGATGATATGTAATATCGCCATTGCTAAATCGACAGCATAAGTAGGACTACCTATTTGGTCACTAACCACATTAAGTTCATCTCGCTCTTTACCGAGCCTCAGCATAGTATCAACAAAGTTATTACCATATTCTGAATAAACCCAACTGGTTCTAATAATTGTTGCATCAGTTGGCATAGTCTCAAGCACTGCTTGCTCACCTGCTAATTTTGTTTTGCCATAAATGTTGATTGGATTAACCACGTCACTTTCTAAGTACGGTATGTTACTTTCCCCACTAAATACATAGTCAGTAGAGATATGAATAAGCTTAATCTGTTGCTTATTAGCAATTGTTGCTATTTTCTGAATAGCTAAGTGGTTAATTCTATTAGCCAATTCTATTTCTGATTCAGCCTTATCTACAGCCGTATACGCAGCACAATTAATAATAATATCAAAATTATTATTCTCAAAATAACTAACGACACCATCTTTGTCGCTTAAGTCTAGCTCGTCTCTACCAACAAAAACAAACTCATCACATGATTGCATTTTAGAAACAATCTCATTGATTGACTGTCCTAATTGTCCAGTCTTACCAATGACTAAAATTTTCATATTTAAAGTGAGTTAAGAGGTTATTCAAAATAATCATTTGTGTCTGATAAGTTAGGGTGGTTTTTATCCTTATCTGATAATTGTAAATCATCTGCAGGCAGGCGCCAATCAATAGCCAATTGCTCATCATCAAAGGCAATACCCCGCTCATGGTCCGGCGCATAGTAGTTGTCTAACTTATAGGTAAGGGTGGCAGTATTACTGAGCACCACAAAGCCATGGGCAAAACCTTG
>DTVJ01000054.1 GCA_012963565.1 Piscirickettsiaceae bacterium | reverse complement strand
ATAAAGACCCTACAACCCCCAAAGTTACAGCAACTACTTTGGTATTCACCCTTGTGTCGTTACTCATCTCACACCCCCTTAGATAAACTTACTAACCCTATATGTTCTAACTATACACCTACAAAAAGCTTGTCTAGAATTAAGTTGCGAGACTATATGGTTGTAAAAAGTTGGTAAATAATTTCCTTAAAAAATATAAATGCTTTCATACAAATGACTGCAGGCTCTAATTACACCATGGCAGATATGCATCTAAAAACAACTTATAAATATTAATTTATACTCACCAATTTCGAACTGCATGCCATTATTCATTCATGGGCAAGATACTACCAACTGTATTGGTATAAGTCTTAATGAAAAATAAAAACATCAACTATAAAATTATGCTTTTGTCACAAAACATTAATAGAGAGTGTTTTAAATGTTAATTTCATTGAAAAATTTATGGTTTCGAGATACTAAAGAGCCTAGTGTACACATCAACGAAGTTGTTGTACGTATTCGCGCAGGAATAATGCTGATTATTCCTTTATATATGGGGCTAACGCTCTATGATGTATTGTATACAACGACATGGGTGGTTGATGGCAATACTGCAGTAGACACATACGATACTAATTGGGATGAGCATGTAATCTACGCAGTAGAGGCAACAAAACGCACCTACGAATACTCTACTCAAACTTTGATACTTTTCTATGCTCTCTTTGAAATGTTAGCTGGAATGTTTGTTTCTACAGCTCGCTTCTCACCAACCATTTTAATCAGTAGTTTGTTGGCAAAAAATACAACTCCTGTTTGGGTGCCAATTACTCCAAAACGTTTTGCTTGGTCTATTGGCGCCATCTTAATGAGCGTTTGTCTTGTGTTCTTTAATCCTGATACTTTTGCGAATTGGGTAAATATTGTTTGGGGAAGTGAATTACTACCAACAACTGAAAACTTTCTACCTAGTGGCACCGGCACCTTTCTTGCATGGACCTGTCTTATATTTATGTGGCTGGAAACGGTGATAGGATTTTGTGTTGGTTGTAAAATTCACGCACTATTGGTTTGGCTAGGTTTTATTAAAGAAGAGTGCCACGCTTGCAATAATATTAATAGCACAGTTAATGCTCAAACACTTAAAGCAATCCTTAAGGCAAAAGAAGGGTTAGATGACATGAGCTCGCCAAATAAGAAAATGCCAGTGTATCAAACTGCTACCAATTCTATCTCCTTAAACAAAAATTCTGACTAAACAATTAGCAAGAAGCCACCATGATCAAACTAATTTCTTATTTAATATTATTGACATTGTTGCAGCCTGTGCATGCATTCACAGTCGGCTTTTCAGAGATAACAAAATTAAACAACGTTGATTTTGAAGAGGTTAACGATCTGTTATTAGAAGAAATCAATACAAGAGGTATGGTGATATCTTATACCTCGCATGCTCATAAAATGCTACAAAGAACCTCAAAACAAATTGATCCAGAATATCAAACCTACACTGATGCATTAATTCATTTATTTTGCTCGGCAAGACTATCACACGCCATAACCAAGGCTAATCCTCACATAATATCAGGCTGCCCTTACTCTATAGCTGTTTACCAAATAACAGATCAACCAAATTCTGTTTTTCTTTCTTATAGAAAGTCAGAGTTAAAAGAGTATCAACCAATTATTAACTTATTGTCTAATATTGTTGAAGAAGTACAGTCTGCTTTAGATTAAGGCAGAACTTACATCATCTAATTTATTTACAATGCAATCAAATAATTTACTCACTCTAAGAGTCAAACTAGATTCCATAGAAAAAGAATGCGGCTTGGGAGGGTATTTGGAGGTTGAAAAGTCGATTATTGCGTTTATTGCTTATCAAGAAAAAACTCATATTGCTGAGATTTTAGAAAATCAGTATTTTAAAAAAGTATCTCTGAACACCGTTAATCGCACTGTTAAAAAATTACGACAGGAAGGGGTTATTTTGGCAACAAAGGCCCATTCTGGAGATCTTAGAATTGTTTATTTAAGTTTACGCAAGGACTGGAATCTAGCTTAATCACTAACAATTAATCTTATCGCCTCTCTATCCTCTGGTTTTAATATATTCATCATTCTTATTACACATCTGCTTTATTTTTAGACTGTAAACAGTAAGTCTAGGCCTGCCTACCAAAACAAATAGTATCGGCACTCATATTATGTCTAGACAGTTAAGTCAACTACCATACATATTGGTATTTGCCGTAATGCAATATACGAATACTCTTAATATAATGCATATCAATCTAGTTCAAAAAACTATAGAACTTGATTATTAAACAATATAACTATAAAAACAAACGGAGAAAAAAATGAAAACAATTATAAAAAGTCTGCTGCATGAGTAGAAAATGCAATGGTTGCAAGTA
>DTVJ01000053.1 GCA_012963565.1 Piscirickettsiaceae bacterium | reverse complement strand
ACCTAGATCAAGTTTAAGCGTTCTCACGCGTAATGCCTTTGTTCGCCATCACCAGCAACGTTTTCAACGCAACGTCCACATAATTCAGGGTGCTCGTCATGACTCCCTACGTTTTCACGATGATGCCAGCAACGTACACATTTATCAAATTCGCTTTTTGAAACCTTAATCATTACGCCCTCTTCCACCTCAACACAACCCGCTACTTGTTCACTGATTGGGTGAATTCTGGCATAGGAAGTAATAAACACAAAGCGTAGCTCATCGCCCAACTTGGCTAATGATTGATATACTTCATCTACACAATAAATATCCACTTCAGCATCTAGAGAGGATCCAATCACCTTGTCGGCACGCATACCTTCCATTTGTTTGCGAATCTCTGGGTTAATTAAACGCGCTGTTTCGATAGAATCATTTTCATAGCCACCTATTAATTCTTGATACCAAGATTGCAAGAAAATACTCTCGTCTGTATCTATTGATAACGTCTGCCAAATCTCTTCTGCAGTAAATGATAATACTGGGGATAACCAACGTACCATAGCCTGAGTTAAATGATACAGTGCACTCTGAGCGGAACGTCTTGCCAGTGAGTTCTCCCCAGTAGTGTATTGACGATCTTTAATGATATCCAAATAAAAGCCACCCAAATCATTGGTGCAGAAGTTCAAGATCAATTGCATCACATTGTGGAAGTTATACTGCTCGAAACCTTGCAAAATTTGCACTTGTAAATCAGCTGTTTTGGAGACAATCCACTTATCTAAATCTAGCATCTTATCATGGCTGACCAAATGCTGGCTCGCCTCAAACCCTTGCATGTTAGATAGCATAAAACGGATCGTGTTACGTATACGACGATAAGAGTCAGCTGAACGCTTTAAGATCTCATCAGATACTGTCATCTCTCCAGTGTAATCGGTGCTAGCAATCCATAAACGCAAAATATCCGCGCCCAGGTTATTCACTACTTTTTGTGGCGGTATGACATTGCCTAATGATTTACTCATCTTATGGCCGTTTTGGTCCACGGTAAAGCCGTGGGTTAATACTTGCTTATAAGGTGCTTTACCATTAATCGCGCATGAAGAAATCAGCGAGGACTGAAACCAACCACGATGTTGATCAGAGCCCTCTAAATACAAATCAGCCACATCAGATAAGTCTTCTCTAGCTCTTAATACCGCGTAATGGCTCACACCTGAATCAAACCACACATCGAGCGTATCAGTGGTTTTATCGTATTCATCAGCATCTGCGCCTAAAAAATCTTTAACATCAGCTTCAAACCAAGCTTCAATACCGCCTTGCTCAATCTTAGCCGCAACCGTAGCAAACAATTCCTTAGTATTCGGATGTAATTCACCTGTTTGTTTGTGTACAAATAAAGTGATTGGCACACCCCAAAAACGCTGACGTGAAATACACCAATCAGGGCGATTACCGACCATCAACTCAATCCGCTTTTGTCCCCAATCTGGAATCCACTCAACCTTCGGTATTTCGGCGTTAACATTGTCTCTAAGCCCATTTTTCTGCATTGAGATAAACCATTGTGGTGTTGCTCTAAAAATAACTGGTGTCTTGTGGCGCCAGCAATGTGGATATGAATGCTCTAATGGCTCATGCTTCACCAAGGTATTGGCATTTTCAAGAATGTCAACCACACTCGCGTTGGCTTTAAAAATAAATTGCCCGCCTAATAACTCAGTATCTTCAAAAAACACACCACGTCCATCAACGGGGCATTCAACTGGTAAGTTATACTTAAGTCCTACTGCGTAGTCTTCTTGACCATGGGCTGGTGCAGTATGTACGGCACCTGTACCTGCTTCAGTGGTAACGTGATCACCCAAAATAACACTTACTTGCTTATCGTAAAATGGATGTTGTACCTTTAAGCCCTCGAGCTTAGCACCTGAGAAAGTTTGCTCTCCAATCAGAGCGTTCTCAATACCGTAACGAGCCACTGCATTCTCAGCTAGTGCTTGTGCTAATAAATAATATTCATCACCTACATCTACCAACACGTAGTCAAGATCAGGGTGAAGTGCAACCGCTTCATTCGCTGGTAGTGTCCATGGCGTGGTAGTCCAAATCACCAATGATACTGGCTTGTTTACCGAGAATAGCTCATCATCAATAATCTTAAATTTAACGTCAATCGCATCAGATCGCTTATCCTTATATTCAACCTCAGCTTCAGCGAGCGCTGAACCACACTCAGTACACCAATGAACGGGCTTATAACCTTTAGACACATGGCCATTTTCAACAATCTTACCTAAGGCACGAACAATATCAGCTTCATAGTTAAAGTCTTTAGTGAGATAGGGATTATCCCAATCACCTAAGATACCTAGACGTTGGAAATCCTGCTTTTGTTTGGTAACTTGAGTATCGGCGTATTTTCTACACTCAGCCCTAAAATCATTGGCACTAATCTTTTGCCCTACTTTGCCTTTTTTCTTTTCAACATTCAGCTCGATCGGCAAACCGTGACAATCCCAACCTGGCACGTAAGGCGCATCAAAACCCGATAAAGATTTTGACTTAATGATAATATCTTTAAGTACTTTATTAACAGCATGACCAATATGGATATCACCGTTCGCATACGGAGGACCATCATGCAAGGTGAATTTAGGTTTGCCTTTATTATGCTCTCGAATGCGTGCATAAAGATTATCATCTTCCCATTTTTTTAAAAAACCACCCTCTCGATTCGCAAGATTTGCCTTCATGGCAAACGTCGTGGCAGGTAAATTTAAGGTGGATTTATAATCGGACACAGGCACTTATAAACATAGATTAAAAGCGCAATTATACTCGACAGAGCCTATATTTTGGACAGTGAAATATGGCAAAAAATAATATTTTTTTAGTGCTTAAAGTATTTTAAAGAATTACTTAAGTTTTACTGCTCTGAGCAATTGATTAACCTGCCCAGGTTTGAGGTAATCGTACTGATTAGCTTTGAGATTTTCTGGTAGACGTATCTCGCCAAAACGCACACGAATTAAGCGCGATACTTTAAAACCTAAAGCCTCCCACAAACGTCTGACCTCGCGCTTTCTACCTTCTTTAAGTACTACCTTATACCAACGATTAGCACCCTCACCCCCACCAAAGGTCACTCGGTTAAACTTAGCAAAACCGTCTTCTAGCTCAATCCCTTCAGTGAGTTTTTTTAAATCTTCATTTTCTACTTGACCCAGCACTCGAACTGCATATTCACGGTCAATTTCTGATGAAGGATGCATGAGTTTATTGGCCAAATCGCCATTGTTAGTAAACAATAGTAAACCTGAAGTATTTAAATCCAAGCGCCCTACCATGACCCAACGGGATTCCTTAGGCAGTAAGTCGTAAACGCTTTTTCGACCCTCTTCATCTTTATTGGAGCAGATTACACCGGCTTGCTTGTTAAGAATGATAACTTTGGTTTCTTCCTCACTATAGCGAGCCAAATCAATCTTACGGCCATCAATTTTTACCTTATCAGTAATCTCGGCCTTATCACCAATACTGGCAGTTTTATTATTAACTTCAACGCGCCCTTGCTCGATTAGCCTCTCCGCCCAACGACGCGATCCGTAACCTGCAGTGGCAATAAGTTTTTGTAATCTTTCAGACATATTTTTTTAGATCCAAAACTAAGCTTATAGCCTAGTAAGTAATACCCATGGCTTCTCTAACTTCAGCCATTGTCTCTTTAGCAACTTTACGCGCTTTTTCACTACCTTCAAAGATAATTTGTTTAATCAGTTCAGGATCGGACTGATACTTTGCAATACGTTCTTGCATTGGCATTAGCTCGGCCTTCACCGCATCAATCACCGGCTGTTTACATTCAATACAACCTATCTTCGCCTTAGTACAGCCTTCAACTACCCATTCGCGAGTTGGTTCGTCTGAATACACCTTATGCAGTTGCCACACTGGACATTTGTTAGGGTCTCCCGGGTCTGTTAACCTCACTCTAGCAGGGTCAGTTGGCATACGTTTAATCTTTATTTCAATCTCTTCAGGCGTATCACGTAAAGAAATGGTATTGTCGTAGGACTTGCTCATTTTCTGCCCGTCTAAACCTGGCATTTTTGAGGCTTTAGTGAGTATTGATTCTGGCTCAGGCAAGATAATTCTACCCGTACCTTCCATGTAACCAGAGAGTCTTTCCCTATCACCCAAGGTAATATTTTGCTGTTCTTTTAATAGTGCTTGTCCTCTACTCAATGCCTCTTGATCACCTTTTTCTTGATAAGCTTTACGTAAAGATCGATATGATTTGGCTTGCTTTTTACCCATCTTACTAATAGCAGCTTCGGCTTTTTCTTCGAAACCAACCTCACGACCATAGATATAATTAAAGTGTCTGGCTACTTCACGTGTGAGTTCTACATGTGCAACTTGGTCTTCGCCTACCGGCACCAGACCTGCTTTATAAATTAAGATATCCGCACTTTGTAACAATGGATAACCTAGAAAACCATAAGTACTCAAATCTTTAGTTTTAAGCTTAAGTTGTTGATCTTTATACGAGGGTACACGTTCTAACCAACTCAGCGGTGTTGACATAGAAAGGAGTAAATGCAACTCGGCATGCTCTGGTACTTTTGACTGTACAAAAATAGTTGAGGTATTCGGATTAATACCAGCCGCTAACCAATCAACTACCATTTCCATGACATTAGTCTCAAGGTCAATTTTGTCAGCGTAATGCGTAGTAAAAGCATGCCAATCAGCCACAAAAAAATATGAATCGTATTCATTTTGCAAATCTAGCCAATTTTTCAACACGCCATGGTAATGACCTAGATGAAGTCGACCAGTTGGTCGCATGCCTGATAAAACTCGAGTGTCTTGCATTGTATAGTCTGCTAAATTAAATTCATTGAATTATACCAAGGCTGGACGCTACACTCTATATGTTTGGGCGTAGTTAGATAAGCCTTCCAGTACTAGGTTTTGATGTAATTTAACTTGGTAATTAAGTCGTAGTGCAATAATCTTACTATCACCACCAGTCAGCACAACGATCAAATCACCAAAATCATCTAAATGGCGCTCAATTTGTGCGTTAATGGCACTGATTAACATGTATCCCGTGCCAAACTCCCAAGCGTCTTTCGTGTTGTTAGCAAGATTATGAGAACGTATCTGTTGTGAATTAGTAGAAAATTGATCAAAACTGCTACGCAGTACGCTCAGTCCAGGCATAATCAATCCACCTTGATGCTCACCGCTAGCCAAAATTAAATCAAAGGTTAGCGCGCTTCCCGCATCAATCACCAACACACTCTGATTGGAATATTGCTCAACCACAGCAATCATTGCCAGCCAGCGATCAACTCCTAGTTCGCTTGGATTTTGATAGCCACATCTTAATGTTTTGTATGCTGATTGGGTTTTAACGAAATGGGTATTTTTAACCGCACTCAAAAGCTCACAATCGCCAACACAACTCACCAGAACCTCATCTACTATGGGCAATTTCCCTAAGTTGAAACTCTCAATAGGCTCAGCATGAATATCACCATCACCTAAGCACCATTTAATAGCACTATTACCAATATCAACCAGTAAAACTGATTTATCAGACAGGGACATCAAATAGTGAAGAGTTCAGCCACAAGTGAACAACAATACTGGCTGCATAACCTAGGGATATTACTGGCATCCATTTAAGATGCGAGACAAAGGTATACAAACCCTTAGACTGACCCATTAACGCCACACCTGCCGCACTACCCACTGAGAGCAAACTACCGCCAACGCCAGCAGTTAGTGTCACCAGCAACCATTGACCTAATGACATATCAGGATTCATTGTCAGTACTGCAAACATCACCGGTATGTTGTCAACAATTGCTGATAACACACCCACTAAAATATTGGCATAGGTGGCACCTAACGTTACATACATGGCTTCTGAGGTCAGTGCCAAATAACCCATAAAACCAAGACCGCCAACACTAACAATCACGCCAAAGAAAAATAGCAATGTATCCCACTCAGCATTGGCAACTTTATTAAAGATATCAAAACACTCTTCATCATTAATACAATTTTCCTTTTCACGCTTACGGATAACATAGCCCACAATCATCAGATAACTTAAACCAGTCATCATGCCCATTGCCGGTGGTAGGTGTAAAAAATTATGAAAACTCACTGCCGTAGCAATGGTTAATATAAATAACACCGCTATCAATATACCACCCTCTTTAATGACGATATTATCCTCATGTGATTCAGCGATTTCATTTGGAATGGCAAAGTGCATAATCGCTGCAGGCACCAAAAAGTTAATAAGTGAGGGTGTAAACAAACTAAAAAATTGAGCAAAATCAACAATGCCTTTCTGCCAAACCATTAGCGTGGTAATATCACCAAACGGGCTAAAAGCACCGCCAGCATTAGCGGCAACAACAATGTTAACAAAGGCGATAGAAATAAAGCGCACGTTAGAGCCACCTACTGCCATCACCACCGCGCCCATAATCAGTGCTGTAGTTAAGTTATCTGCTATTGGAGAAATAAAGAAAGCCAAGAATCCCGTTAACCAAAATAATTGCCTAAAAGTTAAGCCCTTATTAACCAACCAAACCTTCAAACGCTCAAACACCAAACGCTCTCGTAGTGCCTCGATGTAGGTCATGGCCACAAGAAGGAATAAAAACAACTCTGCATATTCTAATATATTATGGCGTATTGCAATTTCTGCTGCATGTGGTAAACCATGTTGAGCGTATACCCAACCAATTAGTCCCCAAATCAAACCGGCCACAAGTATCACTGGCTTAGATTTTCTAAAATGAGTGAATTCTTCCACCATAACAAAAATATAAGCAACGACAAACAATACCAACGCAGTATAACCCACCCAGTGATCAGTAAGGTCTAGCGTTTGCGCAGGGTCGCCACTAGCGAACACAGCCATAGGTAATAATGTTAGTAAAAACAATAACTTATTCATTTTTTAATCCTGGTTAATTTGATACCATCGGCATCATTCAAAGTAATTTCATCATCTTCATAAGCAACTTCAACGGTTGCTAGGCATAATGATTTAGCATCTAATTGTACACAACGCACCACTATGCCTGAGGCTTTAGCTGATTTTGAGCCGGTAACAAGTAACTCGTTACCCACTTCGAGCTCGCCTTCACACTCAAATTGACGCATACGGCGCTTTGATTTACCGAGATAATGCAATCGTGCCACCACTTCTTGTCCAGGATAGCAACCTTTTGAAAAATTAACTCCGACCTCATCAATATCAAGGTTTAACAACTGTGGTACGAACTTCTCAGTGGTAGCCAAAACCACTTCAGGTATATCATTGGCAATACAAGCTGACTCCCACTCATCAGCATCACCCAGTTCAATATCATCAACACTCTCAACTAAAGCAACAGATTGTTGATCATTCAGCCTACAAGCACCTTCAAATTCTTCATCAGTCACACCCAGCTGGACAATCTCATTGGTCACATCAACTATCTCTACTTCTGACATGAGCTTAAACATAGTTAGCCTTTGAATAACAATACTGGCTAAATCACTCGGCAAAGACAAGTAATAATCATCGGTCTTTTTCATGACCCATAATAAAGCAATAATCTTGCCCTGGTGTTGGCAATAAGCGTTGAGTTGTGCAACATCCTCTTCCAAAACATCAATATCATTTGAGAGTTGATTTTGTAAAAAGGTTTGTGCATCATTACCACTAAGTTTTAATAATGTTCGATTGTTAAGTTGCGTAATCATTCAATAGATAAATATTATAAAAAACTCTATTTTAAATGATTTTTCATTAGACGAAAAAAAACCCCCAACCGAAGTTGGGGGTTTTTATTACTAACTTAAAATTAAGTTAACTGTTTTTCTAAATAAGATTTAGAATGAAACAGCAAGCTTAATATCAAAAGTATCTTTATCACCAGTAGTACCGTTATTAACGTCTAACGCAGCGTAGTTAGCAGTTAAAGTAGTACCGCCAGCTAGTGCACGAACAACAGTGAACTTGTTAGTAGTAGCGTCTCTTGTAGCAGTTGCTGAATCTTGCTTGAAGTGCTTGAACGTTACAGTGTTACCAGCTAGATCTGTTGAAGCTGAGAAACCTGAGAAGTCATCACCGTTACCAGAGATAGAAGCTGTGTTACCGAAGAAAGCATCACCATCGATTTGAGCAGCAGAATCAGCGTTACCAGCAGCATAAGCTAACTTAATATCTGAAACTGTACCTGAGATCTCGTATGAGTTCTTATCAGTGTTAGTACCATCAGCATCAATGTTGTGGTATGCAAATGCAACACCAGCTACAGAACCAGAAACCTTAAATTCGTCCTGAGTTTTCTTGTTGTTGAAAGAAAGAGCGATACCTTCAACAGAACCAGAAACACCTACATTGTTAGATGTACCAGAAGCGTTGTTTTCCCAAGTAACCTTAGCAATACCCGCATCATAAGTCACTAAAGACTTAGTAGCTGCGCCTGATTTAGCTGACATTACTGATTTACCACCAGCATAAGTACCAGCTTTAACAGTTAAACCGTCAATAATCTTAGTAGTGATAGTTGAAGCGAATGTAGCAGAGTTACCAGTATTAGCATCCATGTGGATGTTAACTGAAGTATCACCAAAAGAACCGTTAATATCTAAATCAGTTTCATGAGTTAGAGTATTAGTATCAGCAGTACCTGCAGGTGCATTGTCAACATTTGCATACTTTGCAAACATAGCGCCAGAAATAGAAACGTCAGCCATAGCAACTGAAGTCATTGAAGCTGCAATAGCAGCGATTAATAATTGTTTTTTCATTTTAGTCTCCTAATTTTAAATAAATACTAGAGCGAACTCTAGTTTGTTTTTCTCTGTTTTATTACAAAGATGCTGCGTATTATACAGCTGATTTTCAATAAGTCAACACTTTTTTGCAAAAAAAATACAAATAGATGCAAATTTACTACAAATCTGTTTAAAAGTACGAATAGTTCAAAACAGATCTATGAACTCACATCAATATATCTATTCCTTGATCACCTTATATATACATACTTATATATAAGGCTACAAAATTCAAACAATAAAAAACCGAGAGTAATCTCGGTCTTTATATATAACTATATAGTTTTAACTTTTAGATAAATACAAACTATATGGTATGTGAATCTTAAAAGAATGGTTTCTAAGCGTGCCATGCAAGCATGGTTAGTAACATTGGCACAGATAGTATCACATTAATACTTGACGCCAACGCTGCATTCTTCTTCGCGGTTGCTATTTCTTCAGCAGATGCTGACTTCATGCCTAAGATCTTTTGCTGATTTGGCCAAATGATAAACCATACATTAAATGCCATAATCGTACCCATCCATGAACCTGCACCAATCACTTCATAACCCTCAGCCAATGTGAAGGCTAAATGTAAGCCCGTCATACCACCAGCTGATTGTGCCAATAATGACAAACCTACTAACCAAGTAGTTGCTGCTGCCATACGGAACCATAACAATGCACGTGGAGCAATGTACTTGCCGA
>DTVJ01000052.1:5393-9651 GCA_012963565.1 Piscirickettsiaceae bacterium | reverse complement strand
TAGCCATCTGGTGAAAATTCTTCATCAAGGATGATTTTTGCATTTTGTAAAGCCTTGCCTATCGCTAGCAATTCATCTTCACTGGCTTCAAAAAAAGTTGCAAAATGTCTTTTTGGAACGATTAATGTATGTCCGGGTGATGCTGGATAAGTATCAATAAATGTCTTTGTAAAATCACACTCTCCAATAACTCTTTCTTCTCTTAATTTACAAAAGATACAATTCTCACTCATTTTTATTCCTATTTTCGGGACTATTTTGGGTGCGTAATTTTAACCTAATTCAGTACTGATGATAGTAACGCTTTTGTATAATCATTTTGAGGGTTATTGAGTATCTCTTGCGTATTGCCGCTCTCTAGTGCCTTGCCCTGCTTCATTACAATCACTGTATCAGCAAAATAATCAACAATAGAAATATCGTGGGTGATGATAATATAGCTCACGCCCTTTTCGCGCTGTAAGCGCAATAATAAATTCAAAATTTGTACTTTGACTGTGGCATCGAGCGCTGAGGTTGGCTCGTCACAAATGATGATTTCTGGATTAACACTAATCGCTCGTGCGATTGACAAGCGTTGTAATTGACCACCTGAAAGCTCATGTGGATAGCGGTGCATCAACTCAGGATTAAGCTCCACTTCTTGTAATAATTCACCAAGATAGGTCAAATTAGCATGGTTAGGATTAAGTGCTTCTAAACCCTCCAGCAAGGTTTGAGAAATACGCATGCGTGGGTTAAAGCTCGAGGTCACATTTTGAAATACGATTTGTACTTTAGATGCATAAACTTTACGAGCGTAATGTTCAATCTGCTCATTACCCATATGCACACTACCCTCGTGCAGATCTAACTGTCGCATAATAGCTTTGGCTAATGTAGTTTTTCCTGAGCCTGATTCACCCACAATAGCAAGGTTTTGACCTTGTTTAAGGGTAAAGTTAACCTCATCAACTGCTCTGACATAATCAGTTGTACGTTGGAACAGGCCCGTCTTAATCGGAAAGTAAACTTTAACGTTATCGCCTTTAAGGAGCGTTTCTCCGTGTTGTTGACCTCGCTCACCTTTGGGTAGTGATACTAAAAGCTCTTTAGAATATTGTTCAATGGGATTTTGGAAAAATTCAGTTTTATCTCTATTTTCAATAATCTTACCTTGATGCATCACCGCTACCTTGTCAGCCATCAACTTAACCACCGACAAATCATGCGTAATTAATAAGATCGATAATTTTTGATTTTTTCGAAGATTTAATAACAGGTCTAACACTTGTTTTTGCGTAGTAACGTCCAATGCCGTGGTCGGTTCATCGGCAATCAATAATTTGGCACCACCTGCCAAAGCGCAAGCGATCATAATCCGTTGTTTTTGTCCGCCAGAGACTTGATGCGGGTATCTGGCGTACATTTGCTCTGTGGTATCAAGATCAACCTGGTCAAATAACTCCAAGACACGCGATTTTCGCTGCTTTTTGTGTAAATTGGTATGCAAGTTCAAGACTTCATCAACTTGCTCACCAATCGTCATAATCGGGTTTAGACTGTTGGTTGGGTCTTGGAAGATAAAGGCAATCTCTGAACCTCTAAAATTTTGGATTTGCTGTGAATAACTCAAATCACTATTCTGATAAATGATTTTGCCACTTTTTTGCAGGTTTTTTGCCAGTAAATCAACCACAGAAAGTGCAGTTAAGCTCTTTCCAGAGCCTGATTCACCCACCAAAGCAAAGATTTCACCCTCATCAATACTAAAACTAATATTTTTGACGATTTCTTGTGATTTAGTGAAAATTGAGAGATTTTCAACAGACAGTAATGAATTACTCATCGGTATCCCCCTTAGGATCAAATACTTGACGTACGCGATCAGCAAATAGATTGGCACTAAGCACTAAAATAAACATAAAGATAAAGCTTGAAGCTAGTGGCCACCAAACCACAGGATCGGTTGAGAGCTCTAAACGTGCTGCGTTAATCATATTACCCCAGCTCATGGTGGTGGCATCAACACCTACACCGATATAGGAAAGCACAGCTTCAATCAGAACCAAGCCGGAGAAATCCAGCACGATAGAGATCAACACTAAGTGCATCACATTTGGCATCAGGTGATTAAATAAAATCTTAATATTACTCACACCAAACACTTTAGCAGCTTGAACAAATTCCAACTCTGAGAGTTTAAGGGTTTCAGCGCGGATAAGACGACATAAGCCTGTCCATGAAGTGAGTGCTAAAATCACACAGAGCAACAAGAGTTTGAGGTCTGAACGTTCTAGAGAGGATGCATAATCAGAAGCATGTTCATCCATATACACCTGCAAAATCAACACCAGAGCGGCAATCAGCAGGATGCCTGGAATGGCATTAATAGTCGTGTAAATGTACTGAATAACGTCATCAGTTTTGCCTTTGAAATATCCTGCCATCAACCCCAAAATAATCGCTGGTGGTAAGGCCAATAGCGTAGTTAACAAACCAAAAATCATACCAGTACGGATGCTCTTAACCGCTTTATAGAACACATCAATTCCAGCTTTATCTGTGCCTAAAATATGATAATTTGGCATCATTAATATTGTCCAAATGCAGAAAAATACCAAAACAAAAATTGTCACCAAGGCCGGCCTGCTATTTTTTGATCTTGTGTTAATGGATGTAAACTGCTCAAGAAGTAATATAAAAGCAACAAAGATAGCTACCGTATAAAATAACACATTGGCAGTAATTGTTAAGATTTGCTTAGTATTATCACTTGGGTTGGTAATCTCGCTAGAGACTAGGTTGAGGTGCACTCTACCTCGAAGACCGCTGTCTAAGTATTCTTTAGAAAATTGCTCGTAATTCAGTGGGGTTGAGTAAGTTTTTTCATCGGCCTCTAGCGCTGGTAACAACACCCTGTCAAGCACACTATAAGTAGTGGTGTCCTTGTCAAACCTAAAATGTATAGAATCTGACAGGCCGATGACGATATAAAAAGTAAAAACAATAAAGGCTGAAAGCGCTAAAGGTTGAGCAAAGATTTTTTGCCATTTTTGATGCAATAAATCGTTACCGCGTATTTTCACCACAGCGAAGATGGTAAGGGCAAATAATAGCCATAACAAGAAGTCTGTCCAAAGCCAAATAAAGGTCATTTGAATTTCACCCTTGGATCAACCCAAGTATAGGAAATATCCGTTAATAACAATCCGACAATGTAGAGTATCGAGCCCAAAAATACCATGGCACGCACAATGGCAAAATCTTGCGAATTAATTGCATCAATGGTGTAACTACCCAAACCTGGGATAGAGAAGAAAGATTCCATAATCAGACTACCCATAAATAACGATGGAATCACCACAACGACACCAGTTAGAATCGGAATCATGGCGTTTTTAAGTACATGCTTAAACAGTACTTGTTGCTCGTTAAGTCCTTTAGCACGGGCAGTATTGACATATGGCTTATTGATTTCTTCTAAGAAAATGGAACGATACCATCTAACCCCAGCACCCAGCCCAGCCACTACGCCAATCAATACCGGCAGCATGACAAAACGCCAAGCTTCAACCCCACTTTGATAACCTGAAACTGGAAACCAATGCCACATGCCTGCAACTACTTTTTGCGCAATAATAATATAAAAAAGTCCGGAAATAGACATCAGAGCCACACTTAAAATTAAGATCGGTCGTTCTAACTTGGTACCGAGCAACATCACCATCCACATGGCAAAGACAATATTGGTAATCAGTGCAATGATAAAAGATGGGATGGCTAACGCTAAGGATGGCCACATACGCTCACCAATATCTTTATTAATATTTCTACCTGAATCAGAATGACCAAAATCTAATTGGAATAATGGCACAGATTTTTGATAAAAGATGGTGTCAGTCAGTATCGCTGAGCCTGATTGGTTAGTATTAACAAATAAAGGTTTATTGTAGCCCTTCTCTTCCTTCCAGGTGTAGATATCAGCCTCGGTTACATGCTTAGCACCGAGCTGAATGCGCGCCATATCGTCTGGCGTATTCACCATAAAAAACAATAAGAAGGTAATAAGGTTAACCCCCAATAAAATAGGGATGCTATATAACGCCCGTCTAAATATATATGTCCACATTCTGGATATTTTATCAACAAAAAAGCCAGCTTAACGCTGGCTTTTTAAAATCAAATTATTCGATTACTTAGCGTCTGTTTGATTAGACTCTGAGGAAACTGGAATCGGCATATTGTAGCCGTAATTGCGCCATGGACCATTGTTAAA
>DTVJ01000052.1:0-5293 GCA_012963565.1 Piscirickettsiaceae bacterium | reverse complement strand
TGGACCTCTATTAAAACCTTGGTTACCCCAAGGGCCATCATTGTTATCAAACTCATCCATAAAGTCATCCATTTCTTCACTAAACCAATCTGGCGTAAACATACTATATGGATTGCTACCAAAAATGCCATTGTTGTTACCACCCCAAGGGCCATTGTTCCAGCCGCTATTACCCCACGGACCGCTGTTACCACCCCAACCTGCTGTCGCGTTCAGTGTTAGTGTTAATAATGAAACTGTTATAATTTTTTTCATCTTGATCTCCTCTTATCATTAAAAAATTAAATGTCATTATAAACCAATATTTTTTTTGTGGACGAAAAAAAACCAGCAATAAGTGCTGGTTTTTTCTAGTAAATTAAATTAAATTATTTTACTCTTGGCGCTATTGGTGCTGCAGAATTCCAAGGAGAATATCTAGAGTTGTTGTATGGGTTGTAACCACTACCACCATAATTATTACCCCAGCTGTTATTATCAAACTCATCCATCATGTTATCCATTTCTTCAAAATACCATCTTGGATCCCAAAAATCGTATGGATTGTAACCAAACATGCCGTTATCGTTGTAACCGCCACCGTAATAGCTATTATTACCGCCCCAAGGACTGTTATTGTTGTTCCAGAATGCATTTGCACTTAGTGCGAATGCCAATAATACTACTGCAAATATTTTTTTCATTCTTCTTTTTCTCCTCAGATAATTAAAAAAATTTAGGTGAATTATATACCAATATTTTTCTTCAGACGTAAAAAAACCAGCGCAAGCGCTGGTTTTTTTTAGCAAAAATAAATTAAATTATTTTGCTGCAACTTTTGGAGCAATAGGTGCTACTGCTGCATTGTTGTTATATGGGTTGTAACCATAACCATTGTAGTTATTGTTATTGAACTCATCGTCAAACTCGTCAACCATGTTGCTCATTTCTTCCATGTACCAACGTGGATCCCAGAAATCGTATGGGTTGTAACCAAACATACCGTTATCTTCTTGGTAACCGTTATAGTTGTTAGAACCATTGCTCCAAGGAGTGTTATTGTTGTTATTCCAAAATGCATTTGCGCCTAATGCGAATGCTAATAATACTACTGTTAATATCTTTTTCATTTTCCTATCTCCATATATTAAATTAAAGGAGCTTATATTATAACATAATAATATTATAAGTCAATACTATTATAATTGAATACTATTGTTTTAAAATGAACGTAACTTAAAATCCAATCGGATAAGGGCTTGGCAGTTGATTAGGTTGATAATTACTTGGGTAAGGGCTTGGCAGTTGATTGGATTGATAATCACTTGGGTAAGGGCTCGGTAAATCATAACCACCCATTGGTGGCATAATACCTCGGTTAGTAAAGGATTGCGCCGCAGGTGTTGTGTACATTGGCTGTGGCATGTAGTTGCTTTCTGCCTGGTAAGCTTGACCTGGGGTTGGCATTTGGCTCATGTCAAATTGTGATGCACCAATATTGTAAGGTCGATTGTTATAAGGATAAGAATAACCTCTGTTACGTTGATTACCAAAGATATCATTGTCTGTCACTTTTTCCATCCAATACATCGGCGTCCAAATTGGCCAGTCATTATTTTTGTAGTCTACGCCATAATTATTAAAGTCTAAAAAAGCATTTGCATTAAAACTGATGAGAAACATTACTGTTATAAACAATTTATACATCAAAACTCCCTATTAAATTTGACTCAATTATAATACCAAACATGTCGAATAAACAGTTATTGCAAACACTTCTCTCGCAAAGAATCTTAGTGCTAGATGGCGCCATGGGTACCATGATTCAAAAGCACAAGCTTAGCGAAGAAGATTACCGTGGAGAGCGCTTTGAAGATTGGCATATCTTAGTTCAAGGCAATAACGATCTGTTGTCTCTAACCCAACCTAAAATTATTAAAGACATTCATAAGTCTTATCTAGAAGTAGGTGCAGATATTGTTGAGACCAATACTTTTAATGCTACTCGTACTTCGATGTCTGATTACCAGATGGAAAATCTGGCTTATGAAATTAATGTTGAAAGTGCAAAAATTGCTAAAGAAGTTTGTAAAGAATTCTCAACGGATGACAAGCCGCGCTTTGTTGCTGGCGTTATTGGTCCAACTTCACGCACCTGCTCACTCTCACCTGATGTCAATGACCCTGGCTTTAGAAACGTTAGCTTTGATGAATTGGTTGAAGTCTATTCTGAATCGACGCGAGGATTGATTGAAGGTGGTGCAGATATTATTCTGATTGAAACCATCTTTGATACACTCAATGCCAAGGCCGCTATTTTTGCCGTACAACAAGTATTTGAAGAAGATGGTGTCGAATTACCAATTATGATCTCAGGCACCATAACTGATGCCTCTGGTCGTACACTATCCGGTCAGGTTACCGAGGCATTCTACAACTCATTACGTCACGCTAAGCCGATTTCAATTGGCCTTAACTGTGCACTAGGACCTGATCTATTGCGTCAATATGTGGCTGAGATGTCACGCGTAGCAGATACTTATGTATCTGCCCATCCGAACGCTGGCTTACCTAATGAATTTGGTGAATATGATTTAGGTGCGATCACCATGAGTGAGCAAGTGGGTGAATGGGCTGAATCAGGATTGGTCAATATTTTAGGTGGCTGTTGTGGATCCACACCTGATCATATTAAAGCCATTGCTGATGCTATTGAAGGTTTGCCGCCTAGACAAATACCAGATATTAAACCTGAATGCCGTCTGTCTGGCCTTGAGGCTTTTAATATTGGTGATGATTCACTGTTTGTAAACGTTGGTGAGCGTGCCAATATAACCGGCTCAGCTAAATTCAAGCGTCTAATTCTAAATGAAGAATATGAAGAAGCCTTAGATATTTGCCGAACTCAAGTGGAAGACGGCGCTCAAATAGTTGATATCAACATGGACGAAGGTATGCTTGATGGTAAAGCAGCCATGATTCGTTTTATGAATCTGATTGGCTCTGAGCCGGATATTTCTAGGGTGCCATTAATGGTAGACTCATCCAAGTGGGATATTATTGAAGCAGGCCTAAAATGCACGCAAGGTAAACCGATTGTTAACTCAATCTCTCTCAAAGAAGGCAAAGAAAACTTTATTAAATACGCACACCTGTGCAAACGCTACGGTGCAGCGATTATTGTTATGGCTTTTGATGAAGTTGGCCAAGCTGATACTCAAGAACGTAAGATTGAGATTTGTACTGATGCCTACAATATATTAGTAGATGAAGTTGGTTTCCCACCAGAAGACATTATTTTTGATCCTAATATTTTTGCGGTGGCTACGGGTATTGAAGAGCACAACAACTACGGTGTTGACTTTATTGAAGCCACACGAGAGATTACCAAAAACCTAGCTTATGCAAAAATCTCGGGTGGTGTGTCTAATGTATCATTCTCATTTAGAGGAAATAATCCTGTTCGTGAAGCGATTCATTCAGTGTTTTTATATCATGCGGTAAAAGCTGGCATGACCATGGGTATTGTTAATGCTGGTCAGTTGGTAGTCTATGACGATATCGATCCTGAACTTAAAAAAGCAGTTGAAGATGTTGTTTTAAATAAAGACCCAGAAGCAGGTGAGCGCCTGGTTGATATCGCACCAAAATTTTCAGGCACGGGTGAGGTACAAGAAAATAAAAGGGATCTTGAATGGCGCACATGGTCAGTTGAAAAACGTCTGGAGCATTCACTGGTTAAGGGGATTACTGAATTTATTGTTGAAGACACTCAGGAAGCACTAGACAAACTTGGTCGCCCTATTCTGGTAATTGAAGGTCCGCTAATGGATGGTATGAACGTAGTCGGGGATTTATTTGGTGACGGTAGAATGTTCTTACCACAAGTAGTAAAATCTGCCCGAGTCATGAAGAAGTCTGTTGCTTATTTGGATCCGTTCTTAGAAGCTGAAAAACAAGATTGCGGTTCTAGTGCTCGAGGAAAAATCTTAATGGCTACGGTTAAAGGCGATGTGCATGATATCGGCAAAAATATTGTAGGTGTTGTGCTTTCTTGTAATAACTATGAGATTATTGACCTCGGTGTTATGGTGCCAGCCGACACGATTTTAGAAACAGCGATAAAAGAAAATGTAGATATTATTGGTCTCTCAGGTCTGATCACTCCATCACTAGATGAAATGGTATTTGTAGCCAAAGAAATGACCCGTCAAGGTTTTGAACTGCCACTAATGATAGGTGGTGCCACCACTTCAAAAGCACACACTGCTGTAAAGATTGAGCCTCAATACGACAAAGGTGTGTTTTATGTAAAAGATGCCTCTAAGGCAGTTGGTGTAGCAACCTCCCTCCTGTCAACTAAGCTAAAACCAAAACTATTTCAAAGCACTAAAGAAGAATACGAACAAGTACGATTTAAGCGTGCTAACAAAGGTCCAAGTAGGCTTGTAAGTCTTGAAGGTGCTAGAAAAAATAAACCTAAATTAAAGTTTGATTCCATTACTAAGCCTAACCAAATCGGCATACAAGTGTTCGAAGATTATGATCTTAATGAGATCTTTGAATTTATTGACTGGGTGCCATTTTTCCGCACTTGGGAATTAGCGGGTAAGTTTCCTGATATTTTGACTGATGAAGTGGTGGGTGAGGCGGCAACGCAACTATTTGCTGATGCTAAGATGATGTTCAAGAAAGTCATGGATGGTAAATTACTACAGGCTAATGCCGTAGTTGGAATCTTCCCAGCTAATAGTATTAATGAGGATATCGAACTGTATGATGACAATGGTAAGGTACTAATGACACTCAACCAATTACGTCAACAATTGGATAAAAAAGGCAACACGCCTAATTTCTGTTTGAGTGATTTTATCGCCCCTAAAGATAGTGGTATTCAGGATTATATGGGTGCATTTGCTGTGACTGCAGGTATTAACATTGACCCACTAGTCGAGGCTTATGAAGCTGATCATGATGACTACAACTCGATCATGATTAAAGCAGTAGCCGATCGTTTTGCCGAAGCGTTTGCTGAAATGATGCATTATAAATTCCGCACAGAATTATGGGGTTATAGTGATGAAGACTTTAATAACGATGAACTGATTAAGGAAGATTACCGAGGCATTCGTCCTGCGCCTGGCTACCCTGCTTGTCCCGAACATAGTGAAAAAGAAAAACTATGGGAATTACTTGATGTTGAAAAAAACACTGGCATGACACTCACCAGCTCCTATGCAATGTTACCAACATCGTCAGTGAGTGGCTGGTATTTTGCGCACCCTGAGTCTCGATACTTTGGTGTGGCAAAAAT
>DTVJ01000051.1 GCA_012963565.1 Piscirickettsiaceae bacterium | reverse complement strand
ATTTCATCTTTAGTGAAATAACGTGCTAGTATTAGTGCTGCAGCTAAATAAGCAACAATGGCGAGGTAAGATAAAAGCATCACTGACTATGATTAATATAAAAACACTATAATACGATACTTTAGTCATATTTATTTAAAAATGTTTGATAATTTAACCGATCGCCTATCCAATAGTTTTAAAGTCTTACAAGGTAAGCATAAGTTATCTGAAGCCAATGTTAAAGAAGCCATTCGTGAGGTGCGTCGTGCATTATTAGAGGCAGATGTTGCGCTGGATGTGATTAAGGTGTTTCTTGATCAAGTACAAACCAAAGCACTAGGTCTTAAAGTAGGCGAGGGGCTTAATCCTTCACAAGCCTTTATTAAATTGGTTGAAACTGAACTCACCGAGATTATTGGTGGTGAGAATGAGTCATTAGATCTCAAAACCCAACCACCAGCCGTGGTCATGGTGGCAGGTTTGCAAGGTGCAGGTAAAACTACATCAATTGCCAAACTAGCACGATATTTAAAAGAGCGCGAGAACAAAAAAGTACTAGTTGTTAGTGCTGATGTTTATCGTCCGGCAGCGATTAAGCAGCTAGAAGTATTAGCTAAGCAAGTTGAGGTAGATTTTTTCCCATCAACAATTAATGATAAGCCAGAGAAAATCGTTGCTAACGCTAAGAAGCACGCACAAAAACAATTCCATGATGTTCTATTAGTGGATACCGCTGGTCGTTTGCATATCGACGAGCAGATGATGGGTGAAATTAAAGCCCTACAGAAAAAAGTTAACCCAATTGAAACCTTATTCGTAGTCGATTCAATGACTGGTCAAGATGCTGCTCATACGGCTAAAGCCTTTGCAGATGCACTACCTTTGACCGGCATCATTCTGACTAAAACTGATGGTGATGCTAGAGGTGGTGCTGCACTTTCAGTGCGACATATTACTGGCAAACCGATTAAGTTCTTAGGTGTTGGTGAAAAGATTGATGCATTAGAACCTTTCCATCCTGATCGTGTGGTATCTCGCTTATTAGGCATGGGTGATGTGCTTTCATTGGTGGAAGAAATTTCACGTAAAGTTGACCATAAAAAAATAGAGAAATCCGCTAAAAAAATGGCCAAAGGTCAGTTTGATCTAGGTGATATGCGTGAGCAACTTTTACAAATGGAGCAAATGGGTGGCATGGAAGCCCTGATGGATAAACTTCCAGGTATGGGACAGATTCCAGATAGTGTTAAAAACCAAATGATGGGTGGTGCACAAACCAAACAAATGGTGGCCATTATTAATTCGATGACGCCTAAGGAACGTACTCATATTAAGCTGATTAAAGGCTCGCGCAAAGCGCGTATCGCTAATGGTTCTGGCACCAATGTTCAAGCAGTTAACAAACTCATCAAGCAATTTGAAAAAATGCAAAAACAGATGAAAAAAATGGGTGGCGGTAAGATGAAAAAAATGATGGCTAAAATGCAGCAGATGCAAGATAGTGGTCAAGCACCTGCGGGCATCCCAGATTTATCTAAAATGCCGGGAGGTTTACCAGGAATGGGCGGCGGAAATAAATTTCCGTTTTAGTTTTTAATACGATATCTGGCAGATTGAGCATGCGCTTGCAAACCCTCGCCATCAGCTAGAATAGCAGCTATTTCACCAAGCGTGTTAGCACCTTGGTCAGACACCATAATGAGACTTGATTTCTTTTGGAAATCATACACACCAAGTGGCGATGAAAAACGCGCTGTACCAGAAGTCGGTAACACGTGATTTGGACCCGCACAATAATCACCCAAAGCTTCACAAGTGTGACGTCCCATAAAGATTGCACCGGCGTGCTTGATGCCATCAAGCATGGCTTGTGGGTCTTCAACCGACAGCTCTAAGTGCTCTGGTGCAATTTGATTAGAAATTGCTATGGCTTCGTCCATATCTTTGGTTTGAATCAGTGCACCACGATCTTTGAGTGCGGTGGCAATAATATCTTTCCTTTCCATAGTTGGTAGTAGCTTGATAATACTTGCCTCAACTTGTGCGATAAACTCAGCATCCGGGCAAAGTAAGATAGATTGCGCATCTTCATCATGCTCTGCTTGGGAGAATAGATCCATTGCAATCCAATCGGGATTGGTTTTGCCATCACAGATAATCAAGATTTCACTTGGGCCAGCAATCATATCGATACCTACTTGACCAAATACTACACGTTTAGCCGTGGCAACATAGATATTACCTGGACCAACAATTTTATCGACTTTTGGTATCGTTTCAGTGCCATAAGCTAATGCTGCAATGGCTTGTGCACCGCCAACGGTAAATACCGTATTAACACCAGAAATATAAGCGGCTGCAAGTACCAATTGGTTGGTGACACCGTTTGGTGTTGGTACCACCATGATTAATTCTTCAACGCCAGCTACCTTAGCTGGAATCGCATTCATGAGTAC
>DTVJ01000050.1 GCA_012963565.1 Piscirickettsiaceae bacterium | reverse complement strand
GCAGGTACTGCTGATTGCATCAACTCTGCACGTTTTCTAACTAACTTAATACCATCGCTAAATCCCAGTGCACCTGAAGCAACAAGAGCTGTATATTCACCAAGACTATGGCCTGCCATACAAACTGGTGATAGGTCATTTTTACTGGTTAACGCTAAATAAGTCGCATAGCCAGCAGCTAGCATTGCAGGTTGGGTATTTTGTGTTTGATTCAGTGCATCTTGATCTTCTTGCGTTAATGCCCAAAGATCAAAACCGAGTACATCGCTAGCCTCAGAGAATGTATCTTTTACAATGGGGAAATTATCAGCTAGATCTGAAAGCATGCCTAAGGATTGAGAGCCTTGGCCAGGAAATATAATGGCGTATTTCATAAAATTTTGAATGAATGCAATAGCCTTATTTTAATTAATAAAAAAGCGCCCGGAAGGCGCTTTTTTAAATAATACTGGTATGCGAATTATGCAGTTTGAATTGAAACGTACTGACGCATGAACTTACCTTTCTTAGCAAATACAACTTTACCATCTGCTGTTGCAAATAATGTGTCGTCTTTACCTTTACGAACGTTAGTTCCTGGGTGGAATCTAGTACCTCTTTGACGTACTAAAATATTGCCAGCTAATACTACCTGACCACCAAATCTTTTTACACCTAGACGTTTTGATACGGAATCTCTACCGTTATTAGTACTACCGCCTGCTTTTTTATGTGCCATGGGTTATTCTCCTATGCCTTAATTTTTGTAATTTCAATCTCAGTAAACAATTGTCTGTGACCTTGTTGCTTCATAGAGTGCTTACGACGACGGAACTTCAAGATATGGACTTTCTTGCCCTTGCCTTGTGAAATAACTTTTGCTTCAACAGTCGCTTTAGCTACAGTTGGTGCACCAATTTGAACGTTATCACCATCAGCAACCATTAGTACTTCTTTAAAAGTTACTTTTTTGCCTGGTTCTACCTCTAATTTCTCAACCTTTAAAGTTGTGCCTTCTGCCACTCTAAACTGTTGTCCACCTGTCTTAATAACTGCGTACATAACAAATCCTAATATGTTTGTCAAAAAGAAAACAATTATACGCGAACGACTGTATTTATGAAAGGGCGTTTTAAGTATAATTTGTATTTTTATTTGAACGGACTTGAAACAATGATTATTTTCGAAACCAATATGGGCAACATTCACATTAATGTTGATGCTGAAAAGGCGCCAATCAGCGCTCAAAACTTTATTGATTATGTCAACGATGGGTTTTATGACGGTACAATTTTTCACCGTGTGATTAAAAACTTTATGATTCAAGGTGGTGGCTTTATTGAAGACATGAGTCAGAAAGAAACTAAAGCTGAAATTGAAAACGAAGCCAACAATGGCTTGAAGAACGCCAAGTACACACTGGCTATGGCTAGAACAAATGCGCCACACTCAGCCAGCTCACAATTTTTTATCAACATTTCTGACAACTCATTTTTAGATTACCCAGGCCAAGATGGTTGGGGCTATTGTGTATTTGGTGAAGTGACTGAAGGGCAAGATGTGGTTGATAAGATTGGCGCTGTTGCTACTGGCAATCATGGAGGCCATGCGGATGTGCCGAATGATGCGGTGATCGTTAACAAAGCTTATATAAAATAACAATGTCAAGTTCGCTCATCATAGCGGACCTCCACCTCGTTTCAGATGAGGTGGATAAAACCAATTTATTCATCAAATTCTGCCAGGAGCGGGCTTCACAAGCAGATCAATTATTCATTCTAGGAGATTTGTTTAACGCTTGGCTAGGTGATGATTTATCTCTTAATCATTATCGGAGTGTTGTTGATACATTAAAGAGTCTAGGACGAACCACCAAAGTGTTTATTGTAGTGGGCAATCGTGACTTTTTGTTGGGGACTGATTTTGAACAGCAAACAGGTTGTCAACTTGTCAATGAGCCTTATTTGCTTGAGACAAACGACCAACAGTATGTGTTGATACACGGTGATTCATTGTGCATGGATGATGTGGGCTATCAACAGCTCAAAAAGGTACTGCAACACCCTATTATCAAATTCATCTTCTTACGCCTGCCCAAAAAACTGCGACTAAAGTTAAGTGGCCAGATACGTAAAAAAAGTGTTGAGGCGCAACAATACAAATCACATGAGATTATGGATGTAAATGCTGATGCAGTAGATGAGCTAATGCAAAAATACCCTAGTGCAAATTTAATTCATGGACACACGCATCGACAAAATACACATGTTGGCGATCGTTATACGCGCTACGTATTAGGCGATTGGTCAATCGACCAAGGTAATGCGATTGAAATTGACACCGAGCTAAACTGGCTTGAAATTAACTGATCGCTCAACCAGATCAACACCACTTGCTTTCAATAGTACCTTTTCATCTAACTTAGGCAATATTTTGAATTTGATCTGAGTCATCATGCCGATTGATGGAATCATGAATAATGCCTTATCACCTCGAGTATCAACCACAATAC
>DTVJ01000049.1 GCA_012963565.1 Piscirickettsiaceae bacterium | reverse complement strand
TTTTGTATCTGCAATCATGGTTGTTAATTCACCTGAGTCTATATTTTGTGTTGCATTTGGTTCTAAAAAGCTTTCATCTGGATCTAAAAAGCTTTCATCATCATCCCAAAGTAGTAAGCACCTATTATTATCGTGAGTGACACTGTTTTGATAAAAAATACCATTAATCGTTATATCATTATCTTGATAAATAGATAATAAATGCGCACCAAGGAACTCATCTTGAGTTTTTATTGCTGAATTTTTTATTAGATGATCAGGTAGCTTATTCAGTGTTTCTATTACTGGGCTATTAAGTCGTCCATATATCCCAAGTTCAGGACCTATAGTGACTTGCGCAATACGGATTGAAAATATTAATATCGTAAAAATAATTGTAATACCGGCAAACCAACGCATTATTGATTTTGAGAGTAACTCTTTACGTTCAATTCTAGCCAACATCCATAAAGGAAATATCATCATTAATGGATGAAACCATCGCACTTTAAAATGTGGCATACTAACAAAAAGTGTCAAAGTTAAAACCGAGACAATAATGATTAAATAAAAACGATTGAGTAGTAGTGTTAAGTCATCTGTGATGACCTGTTTATCAGTGTTAAATAGTCGCTTCCAAGAGTTAATGATAAAAATTAACGCAAAAGGCATAACAAAAATAATAGCAGCGACAGCAAACTGTCCTGCAGATTTTATTCGATCAAGTAATAAATTATCACTAGTCACCTTTAGCTTCTGATCGATCGATATGAAAATTTCTTGATAATGCTGTGTTAGCCAATAAGTGTGCGGGCCAATAATCAGTACAAAAACCCCAATAGTCAAGAGTATTTTTTGGTTGATAATAATTTTCCTAAATGAAGTGATAGATGCTGCAGATGCAAGTAGCGGAATCATAAACAACAAAAAACTATATTTCGCCATTAGCCCAATACCGAGTGCTAGTCCAAAATATAGATAATTTTTAATAGAATTATTTTCTTTAAGCGATAACAGTGCATGCATTGTTAGAATAATCCCAAAACCTAACAATATGGTATGTGTGAACCCTTGATGCATATGCCATGCAAATGAAGGTAGAAGTAAATAGGAAAAAGTGGCAATGTAACGAGTCTGAAGGTGTTGGAACAGTTGTCCAGAGACCAACCAAGTAAACCAAAAGGTCAAAGCGATTAAAGCGTATTTAAGTAGCGTTAATGCATATAAGCCTGTGCTGAATATTTTAAACATTCCCCAACTTAGCCAACTGTATAAAGGTGGTTGAGGAATTGGGTAACCTAATAGCAAGTCTTGTCCGTGTCTAATTTGTTCAGTATCATCTACTTGCATAGTTGTGCTAAATAATAAGCGAATTAGAATGTGGAAGATAAGATAGAGAAGAATCCATGACAAAGGTTTTTTTAATATAAACATCATGTTGATTGTTTATTTAATTTAATGGTGTTAAGCTTTGTCTCTAAGGCTGATAGAATTCTGTTAATAGGTATATTATTGACATCTGATTTGTCACTCATGACATCTGATTTGTCACTCAGTACTGTGGCTAGGTCACTTAACGGCATCCATGTTAATGTAGATGTGGGGCCAAACAAAACGATCTGATTAACCCCAAGTGCGGCAGCCATATGCATGCCACCACCATCTCCAAAAAAACACAAATCCATAGAATTTATAAGAATTAGATAGTCTTTTAGTGAAGGCGTGAGTTTAATCGATGAGTTAAAATCAAGTAACTTTTGAAGATTCGTGGCCTTTTCAATATCATCTTCTACGGTTGATATATAAACAGATATATCGTATGTATGATTGAGTTGGTTAAGAATTTTAGCAATTGTTATATTTTTTAACTGACTGGCATTCCTATTATTACTAACTGAAACGAATATGGTTATTTTTTCAGTGTCTTTTTCGCTAATTATTTTTGTAAGTTTTGGATATAGATTTTTATGAATGTGGTCTATATTCTTATCCAATAATTGTAAAATACCCAGTGCATAATGTTGCTCATGATAAATAGACTCATCATAACTAATTGGGTGGTTGATCATCCAATCTGTCCATCTCTTTTTATTTGAAACATAAGATATTCTTATTTTTGCACCAAGCATATATGGAAAAAATCCATTGGCAGTTCCTATTCCAGTTTTGGCGGCAATACTTATGTCATATTTATTCTTTCTATGTTTAAGTCCATACAATGCATATAGTAGATACTTATTACCCTTTGATGGAATCTGATAGTATGCATCAATATTTTCCATAAACTCAACCAGCTGGGAATTTTTGTCTTCAACAAAAAGAGTGATTTTATGACCAGGATTTTGCTGTTTAATGAAATTAATTAAAGGGGCCGTCATTAACAAATCACCATAGGCACTTCTGGCAAATATTGCAAATGATTGAGGCTGTATTGTACTTATCATGATTTATTGAGTGATTGTAGTGCATAAATGGCCATAACTATAATAAAATAGCACATGCTTAGGCAACTTAAATAATATTTCAT
>DTVJ01000048.1 GCA_012963565.1 Piscirickettsiaceae bacterium | reverse complement strand
TTAACGGAGCAATCATGAATATTAAACAACTTTCTTTAGCAGCTGCAGTTTCAGCACTTACCTTCACCACAGCTACTAATGCTGTATTGGGTCCAATTCCTATTTATCTAAATACAGAGTATAGAACAGCTAATCCAGTTATTGGATCAATCGCATCAAAAATTGTTGTTGATAAAGAAGAAATCAGGCAAAGTGGTGCCAACACGTTTTTGGAATTATTAGCAACCATACCATCGGCTAATTTAGAGGCAGGTCAAGGTAGTACAGCGGCTATAAGAATTCGAGGTAATGACGCTAGACACACTATTGTATTAGTTGACGGGATTAAGGTGAGTTGGTACGGTCAACCACACCTTGAGATTATTCCATTTGATCAAATTGAGAGAATTGAAATTATTAAAGGTCCATACTCATCACTCTATGGTTCTGGCGCTATTGGTGGTGTAGTTCATGTTTTTACAACTAAAGAATCTAAAGATGGTGAACATAGTTCTGTAAATATTTCTTATGGAACACATAATAGCAAAAATGTAAGTTTTTCTTCTAGTATTCAAAAAAATGGAAACTATATGAACTTTACAGTAAGTGATTATCATACTGATGGTATCGATGCCAAACAGACAGGGAGTGATGATAAAGACTCTACAGATAGAACTGCCTTTGGTATTAATCTTGGAGCAAAACTTTCTGAAAAAACAAATATTAAGCTTGGAGTACTGGACTCAAGTGCTGATGTTCAATATGATGATGGTACAAATAATAATGATTTGAATCAGGTCACTGGTGAAATAAACCATATATTTGACAATGGAATTAACTCAAAATTAAGTTATGCTGAAAATGAGCAATCTTATTATGGTGATGATTATCAAGAAAGTGATCTTACTTTAACGAGCGAGATGAAAGTTGATGATGGATTGTTAAATGGTGGTATATCATTCCAGAAAGATGAAAAAAATTCTGGCTCAACAAACAACTCTAATACAGATATATTTGCACAATGGCAACGTGTAGTTTACGACAACGATGTTGTATTCGGATTTAGAAACCTAGATCATGATAGATTTGGTAATCACTTCACATATAATTTAGGTTTGGCGAGGGATTTTGGTTCAAACTGGAGATTATCTGGTGCATATGGAAAAGCAACTAAACTTGCATCAATTTCAAAAACTGCTGCTAATATTGCACAAGGCAAAACCGACCTTGAACCAGAACAATCTAAAAATATTGAATTAGGTATTGAAAGAAAAGATGACTGGGGTACAGTATCTATCAATGTCTATAAAAATAAAATTGATGGCTTCTTTAAATATAATGGTCCATGGGGATCTCATTATTACACCAATGATGGTAAATACGATATCAAGGGCGTTGATCTTACAATAAATACTGATGTATTGGGTTGGGATCTAAGCACTGAATACTCATACAATAGTTCAGTTAAAGACGGCACTTCCTATCAGACTGGTAGAAGGCCAAAAAACTCTGTTGCTATTACAGCTACAAAGCAAGCTGGACAATTCAAACATAGAGTTAATTTAATCAGTAAATCATGGGCTTGGGATACAAGTACTGGAACTGACAAGCTGGAAGGATACACTCTAGTTAACCTTTCTACCAGTTATGATTACAATACAGATTTGAAAATTACTGGAACTTTAAACAATGCTTTGGATGAAAAATATGAAGTGGCCAAGGGATACAATCAATTGGGTAGAACATTCAACCTAGGTGTAACTCATAGCTTCTAATTGTTTGGTTATAAGACTATAATGAAGACATTAACAGGAGCAATTATGACAAATAGGATTAACAACCTGAAAACTGTTTGGGCGGTCATTATCTTACTTGCCTTAATAATTTTAACGCGTGGTCATGGTCTAGACACCATTATCCATTTGCCTGATTTCACCCTGCCTGCATTATTTATTGCCGGTGTTTATTTGCGTCATTGGATGGTTCCCACTCTGCTTATTGTTGTTGCAATAGCAGTTGATAACTACGCAATCGTCTATCAGGGTATTAGTGCCAATTGCATTACACCCGCTTACAGTGTTCTTCCAATTGCCTATCTATTTATGTACTTAGGTGGTCGATATGTTGATTCATTAAATATTGATTCATTCCAACAGTTATTAAGAGTTGCAATTGTGCTTATCATTGCCACCAGTGCCGAGTGGTTACTAGCTACTGTTAGTTACTATGCTTTCACTAGTGCGTCATGGGCGGGTTTTGGAGCCTACGCTCTAAAATGGGCACCAATAGAAATGGGCTATGTGTTCTATTGGATGATTGCAGTAACAACTGTATTTACACTTAATTATCGCTATTCATTTATCCCTTATTTCTCAACTCATAAAAGTCATTAAATAATTATGGCAGAGGATCAGTATAAAAAGCGCATGCAGCGCAAGAAAGGATATATTGATTCACGTATAGAAGAAGCTAATATTGATAAGGGAATTATTGTGCTGTTAACTGGCAATGGCAAAGGTAAGTCTTCATCTGCACTGGGTA
>DTVJ01000047.1 GCA_012963565.1 Piscirickettsiaceae bacterium | reverse complement strand
CAGACTCTTCAACCAGTGGCACAACATCAGTAACTATTACCATTAATGAATATGCTTTACGAACTGGCACAACCTTTACTGAGGGAACTACTGATGAACAGAATACTATAAAAAATAGATCTACGTGGACAGCGATTGAAGCTGGCGGAGCTACTCATCCTTATGAGCAAATGGGGATCCATAAAGTGCAATCATTTTCATCAGATGGAACTTATTTAACTGGAGTAGGCAAAACAATTCATATAGCTGATTTCTACTGCGACACTAATCACGATATTTATGATAATAAAACAATAACAAATCTAGATGATGGTGGCTCAGGAGAAAGTACTTTTGGAGCTGCCACTTCTAGTAATAATCATTGCCAGGGTGTGGCTATGTTTGCTGCTGGAGATGTTAGTGCTAGAAGCGGAGTTGCACCAGATGCAGATTTGATTTTGTCGAGCATACCAGATTTTGAAGGCAGCAATGAAGGTGACGATTATGCTAGAGATTTAGATGCTGCAAGAGTTGCAGGCGCAATAGCTTCCAATCAGAGTTGGGGTTACAATGTTGGCGGTACAAGTTACAACATATCTGAACTTAAGACATATATAGCTAACAATGACTTGTCAAATGCTGAGGGTTTAGCGGTTTTAATGCACGGATCCTCTTCTGGACAAGATTTAACAGATGTAAATACTTACGTTACAGCGTTAAATAATTTTGAATCTTCTGGAGTGGTCGTTTGGGCAGCAGCTAATGATAGTGGTGAAACGGATGCGAATGCTATGGCAGCATTACCGGAGTTGTTTTCCAGTCTTGGAGAGGCGTGGATAGTTGCAAATGTGGTTCAATACACTGGTGACTCAGATTTATCAAATGCTACTTTGTCAGAATTTACACTAAAAGGAAATAAATGCGGCTCAACAAAAGAATACTGTCTATCAGTAGATGGATGGGATGTTTACGCAGCAACATATGTTGATAGTGGAGTCAGTAAGTACAACGCCAGTAGAATTTCTTATGGATCATCTTGGTCAGCACCAATGGTCTCTGGAGGGGTGGCATTAATGTCTCAAGCTTTTCCCAATCATACACCTGAACAACTAGTAGATAGGATATTGGCCTCAGCAAATAATGTATGGTTTACACCAGAGGGTAATACCACATTTACTACACACGGTAACAGCATTACTCACGGATATCATTCTACTTGGGGTCAAGGGTTGCCTGATTTTTATGCAGCGCTTAGCCCGATAACCACTAATGCCAATCCTGCTATGGCATTGTATATGGGTGATTCAATTCAAGATGGTGTGAGTGGTGGTGCTAGTGTATCTCTAGCATCATCATCAATCACCCCATCGTCATCATTTGGTGACGCTATTTATCAAGGTCTATCAGGTGAGGTTGGTTATGCCTATGATGCTTTAAGTGGAGGATTTAAATATGATATGACTACCCGTATTGATATGTCTAACAATGATGTACAAACAATTAACCTAACATCTGAACTGTCTAAACTAGATTCGCCTTTAAGTTTAGCTAACTTATCTTGGAAAGATAACTTCAGTCAAGTACTATCTAAATTATCTGAGACAGACAAACTAAAGACAAGCTTAACAGTGGGTGCGAGTTCACTGCCTGTGCAAAGCTTCTTTGGCTCTAACTTTGATTCGTCAATAAGCCTGAATGATTACGAAACTCCATACTTAGAATCAGGTGAAGGTGGCATTGGTGTAGGCGCAACCTATCAATTGGGCAGCTCAAGACTTCTTATTGGTATGACAAACCCAATCAATCAAGGCAATGACAATACTATAGGCTTAAGAAAGTCACTTGTTACGTCAATGGAATATGGTAATCCATCAGAGACTGCTGTAACTGTTATGGTTGGTGTTACTCAAGATGAAGATAGTTTGTTAGGCTCTACTGGTAATGATGCTTATAGCTTATCAGGTGCTAAATCAAACACTACATTTGCTGCATTTAAAGCACAAACACAATTAGGTAGAGATTTATCATTAACTGGTATTGCAACACTTGCCAATACTAATATGACTAAACCAAATGATAGTTTCATTAACTCAGCAAGTAGCGTTAAGTCTACCAGTATTAGTTTAATTGCTAATAAGAGGGGCTTATTCGGCGATGATAATATGTCGTTCTTTGTAAGCCAACCTAATCGCGTGAGCGATGGAAGACTGTCAATTAGATTGTCTAATCTTGCCGATTCTGATGGCAGCTTAACTTATCGTAATAAAGACATTAACTTAGAGCCAACAGCTAGACAATTGGATTATGGTTTGTCATATCGTAAAGATTTTGATAATGATATTAGCTTCTCAGTTAAGCATATGATGACCAACAACTTAAATCATAAGCAAGATTCACAAACTGTAAGCTCTAGCTTTATTGGTGCTAAATATAAAGATTTGAAAGTTGGCTTTGCCAAGAATCCTGGTGAAGAGTCTAGGTCTGCAGGAATATCTTATTCAATGCAATTTTAGACGTTAGTAAAAACCTCAGATTAAAGACCCCACCCCACCCTT
>DTVJ01000046.1 GCA_012963565.1 Piscirickettsiaceae bacterium | reverse complement strand
CTTATAATGCTACTCAAGTTGAGCGACGTGCCATTAAAGAGAGTGCCTTAGAGGCGGGGGCTAAAAATGTATACTTGATCGAGGAACCCGTGGCGGCAGCGTTAGGGGCTGGACTAGATGTTGGTAGTGCATCAGGGCAAATGGTTATAGATATTGGTGGCGGAACTACAGAGATAGCAATTATGACACTAAACGGTGTAGTTTATGCTGATTCACTGCGTGTTGGAGGTGATCATTTTAATCAACATATTGTCACATATGTTCGTCGTAAACATAAAATTGTTATCGGAGAAGTTACAGCTGAAAAGATTAAAGAAGAGATTGGTGCAGCTTTTGAATCACCTGTTATTCGAAAGGAGACATATGTAGGGCGTGAAGTGGCTACAGGATTGCCAGCTGATTTTGTAATGACCAATAATCAAGTTCGAGAAGCGTTAACGGAACCCTTGAGATCCATTTTAGATGCAATTTTAGCGGCTTTAGAACAAACACCACCAGAATTATCTTCTGATATTTCAGAGAACGGTGTTACATTAACTGGCGGTGGAGCATTATTATGGGGTATAAATCAGCTCATCACCCACAAAACCAATATTAAGGTGAACATTGCTGACGATCCATTAACTTGTGTAGCGCGTGGTGGATCTATTGCTATGGATTTGATTGATAAACAGAATATGTCATTCTTGGCTGTAGATTAATATTTCTGGGTCAAATTTTTGGCAAAGAAAAGCCCGATAAAAATCGGGCTTTTTTGTGTATGGAGGCTGGGACCGGAGTCGAACCGGTCTATAAGGCTTTGCAGGCCCCTGCATAACCGCTTTGCTACCCAGCCAAGTTAAAACTTGCAAAGCGTTTGAGTAAAAAAGGCCTGATAAACAGGCCTTTGAATTTGGAGCGGGAAACGAGATTCGAACTCGCGACATTCACGTTGGCAACGTGATGCTCTACCAGCTGAGCTATTCCCGCATTAGGTGGCAAATTATAGTGTTTTTTCGCTAATAGTCAAATGTTTTTATGCCTTCTTTTAGATAAATAAGTCCTGAATACAGTGTTAATAAAGTTGCAGCTAACAATAACACGACACCAATTTCAAAACTAGGCAGACCGAAGAACGGCTGTTGATACAATAAGAAAAGAATAGCAAAGATTTGCACAAAGGTTTTAACCTTGCCAATGAATGAAACATTGACAGTTGATCGCTGGCCAATCGTACCCATCCATTCTCGAAGTGCTGAAACTAAAATTTCACGTGAGATGATAACCAGCGCGCAAACTGTGATGTACCAATGCGTATTAGCTGGGTAAAAGTCAACCAACAAAATGAGTGCAGTGGAAACCATTAATTTGTCAGCAACCGGGTCTAAGAAAGCACCAAGTTGTGATGTCATGTTAAGTTTTCTTGCTAAGTAGCCGTCTAAATAGTCAGTAATACTGATAGCAGCAAACGTTCCTGTTAAAAAAAAGTTAATCCAAGTAAAGACAGGTGTTGTCGAATAGGTAGGTTGTAAATAATAGAGCACAACAAAAACCGGAATCAGTGCAATTCTTGAAAGTGTGAGAATATTGGGTAGTGTCAGCATAGGTTAGATATTCTACCAAATCTCGAGAGATGTGTGGTGCGCCCGGCAAGAGTCGAACTTGCAACCGCTCGGTTCGTAGCCGAGTACTCTATCCAGTTGAGCTACGGGCGCGTAACAAAAAGTCTTTTAGATCTTTCGTAAAGGGCGTAATTATCGCCACATTTGACTCAAAGGTCAAGAGTGAAGAGGTTTATTTTTGCAAGCGTTGTACCAGTTGATCAAGCTTAACTATTCGAGAGCCTTTGACCAGTACGGTTGCCTCCGCGTGATGAGATAAGATATGCGCACTCAATTTGTCCAAATCTTCAAAATGGATACCACCATAATGTTTAGCGAGTTCGCCGTAAGTGTAAAAAACATCTAGCGAGTCTTTAGCAAGCTGGCCAATTTGTTGATGAAATGTTTCAGTGTCATTTCCTAGCTCAGCCATGGTGCCGAGTACCGCAATTTTTTCCCCTTTGAAAGTGAGTAATGTGTCGATAGCGGCAATCATGGATTGAGGGCTGGCATTGTAAGTGTCGTCGATAATGGTAAGACTTTCTTGATTGATTATATTTAACCTACCTTTTTCTGCCAGTGTATTTTCTAAACCTTGCTTAATAGTGTCAATATCAACACCTAATGTATAAGCACAAGCACTGGCTGCTAGAGCATTCTCGACATTATGCTGACCAAGGAGTTGCAAGTTGACTGTGATTTTTTCATTAAAAATATTTAAATCAAAATGGTTGTTGTTGATATTGTTTGCAAAAATATCACCCCCATCACCAAAGCTTAAATCGCCCGTAAAAGAGGTATTTGTATTAACAATGTTTTGACTATCTATGCCGTAGATTTCACCTTTGGATTTGACCAAGTTTTCAAAACCGCCAAATTCACCAATATGTGCATCCAAAGTATTGGTCACCACGGCAACATCAGGGCAAGCAATCTTACGTAAATGCTCAATCTCACCAAGGTGGTTGGCTCCAAACTCAATCACCGCGTATTGGTGTTGATCTTCTAATTCTAATAATGTCATCGGCACACCAAGATGATTGTTGAGGTTGCCCTTGGTGGATAATGTTGGCACCTGTAAACTTAGAATATTGGCCAACATATTCTTGGTGGTGGTTTTGCCATTACTGCCGGTGATAGCTACTACTTTTGGTTTGCTATTTTTAAGATGCCAATGGGCAAGATCAGCGAGTGCTGTTTGCGTATTATCAACCAATATTGTTGGTAAATTACTTGAAACAGGCTTGCTGGCAATGATGGCAACAGCACCCATTTTTTCAGCCTGATCAATATAATCATGAGCATCAAAGTGTTCACCCACCAGTGCTAAAAACAATGCATTATCCATGCGTTTGCGTGTGTCGGTACAAATACCTTTGAAGTCAATATTGCTGATTTTGTCGGTACCAAAGTGCAATACTTGGGCGATGGTATGTGTATTAGATGACAGCATTTTGTGCAATTTCTATATCATTTAAGATGAGCGTTTCATCTTTAAATTGTTGAGTAGATTCGTGCCCCTTGCCAGCGATTAATAAGCACTCGTTCTCACCTAAGGTGATAATGGCTGTTTCAATGGCGAGTTTTCTATCTAGGGTAATATCCAACTCAAAACTGTCATCAATACCACTGAGAATATCATCAATGATGGCTTGAGGGTCTTCCCCTCGAGGGTTATCGTTAGTTAACACAATAGTGTTGGCCAGCTTTGATGCGATTTTTCCCATTTTGGCACGCTTGTCTTGATCGCGGTTACCACCACAACCAAATACAATACGCACCTTAAAATCAGGATAGTGAGTTTGCAATGTATTGATAGCATTGGTGATTGCATCAGGCGTATGGGCATAATCAACCCAAGCCAAAGCGCCTTTGATTTTATGCATTCTGCCTGTTGGTGGAAGCAGATGATGTAGTAACGGGATGATGTCTGAGCGTTTAAATCCTAGTTGTTCAACACTATTCAGTGCGGCTAAAACATTGGATAAATTAAATTCACCTAAAAATGGAATTTCAAAAACATAGTCATCCAGTTGGCACAAAAATCCTTGCTCGGTTGCTTCGATTTTTTCAAAATCATTTATGCTATAAGTGATTTGAGTTTTACTTTTAGCTACTTTTAAAAAATCTAAGTGTTGCACGTCGTCTTGATTGACAATCACACAGTTGAGTGAGTCAAGTTCAAATAGCTTGAGTTTGGCTTGTTGGTATTCATCCAGCGTGTGATGATAATCAAGGTGGTCTTGGGTTAAATTGGTAAAAATCGCTTGCTTAAAATTAATCCCAGCAATCCTATTTTGATCTAACCCATGAGAAGAGACCTCTAGTATTGCTGTATTAATGCCATCAAGATTATATTGGTTGAGCGTTTTGTACAGAGTGAGAATATCAGGTGTGGTGTTATGGGAGGTAATGTGACTATTTGAAATTCCCAACGTTCCAATGAGCCCATTTTTTACGCCGAGTTTGTTTAAAAGCTGTGAAATAAAATAACCAACCGAGGTTTTGCCATTGGTGCCAGTGATGCCAATCACCTCAACCTGTGTTGCTTGCGGATAACAAATAGTAGCCAAAGTAGGTAGGTACTGTCTTAAATTATTAATGCGAATGGTGGGAACACTACATTCAAAATCTTGTGAATCAACTAAAACTGCAACACAACCTTGATCAATTGCTTGATCTATATATTGAATTCCATGGGTCGATTTTCCTTGTAATGCTACAAATACATCGCCAGCTTGCACGTTTGCTGCGTTCAAGCACAAATCTTGCACTTTAATATCAATTTGTGTGTGAACAATGTCGGTAAGTAATTTGGATATATTCATGTGAGTATTATAAGAGGTTTATTACAAAGTAAGATTGATTGGTAATATTTGAAATAAATTAAGGTTGATACCAATTCTTATTGAAGTAACTGCATATATATAGCGTGACTTGATACAATACACACTTTAAATTACCTCTCGAGGAAAATACAATGGCTTTAACACGTAGAGATTTCATTAAGATTTTAGGCGCCGGCTCCGCAGCGGGTTTAATTGGCACAGGTTATGCTAATAGACATAGTTTATTCGGCCAAGAAAATATGTACGAAGTACCTAAAACTGGTAATGCGCGTATTTTGCATGTTACTGATGTACACGGTAATCTACTTCCAAATTACTTTCGTGAGCCTAATGTTAATTTAGGCTTTGGCGATACTTATGCCCAGTTACCACACGTGGTGGGTAACAACCTACTCAAGGAAATTGGTGTTAAGCCGGGCTCACCTGAGGCCTATGCATTTACTTACAATAACTTTGAAGATTTAGCTAATAAATACGGTAAGACCGGTGGTTACGGTCAAGTTAAAACAGTTTTAGATTCGTTGCGTGAAAGTGCCGGTGGTATACAAAACACATTAACCGTAGATGGTGGCGATACTTGGCAGGGTTCGGGTACTTCACTTTGGACGCGTGGTGCAGATATGGTTGAGGCCTGTAATATTCTAGGTGTAGATGTGATGGTAGGTCATTGGGAATTTACCTATAAAGAAGAAGAAGTTTTAAAGAATATTGGCTTTTTCAAGGGTGATTTCTTAGGTCAAAATGTACGCATTATGGAAGATGCTTTAATGGGTGATGAATATTTCGCCATGACTGACAAATACGATGGTAACGGTTTATTTGATGAAGATGAAGGACTGCCATTTAAGCCATACGTGATTAAAAATGTGGGCGGACATCGTATTGCGGTGATTGGTCAGGCCTTCCCTAGAACATCAAATGCTAATCCACAAAAATACTTCTTCCCAGACTGGTCATTCGGCCTACGTGAAGATGAGATGAGTGAATTAGTTGCGGATATTCGTGAAAATGAGAAGCCTGATGCAGTAATCTTAGTTTCACATAATGGTATGGATGTTGATATTAAGATGGCATCCCGTGTTGTGGGTATTGATGCAATTTTTGGTGGCCATACACATGATGGCATGCCGAAACCAATTGAAGTTAAAAATGCTGGTGGTGTAACAGTCGTGACTAACGCAGGTTGTTCAGGTAAATATATTGGTGTGATGGATCTAGAGATTAAGGACCATAAGATGGTGGGTTACAATTATAAGATGCTACCAATTTTGACTAACTTCATTAAGCCAGATGCTGCTATGGTGTCATTCATTGATAAGATGCGTAATACTAAGTACGATAAGAATGTGGTTGAGGCTCGTAGTTCAGCCATGTCGAATAATAAGGATAGACTAGGTAAAACTTATGATGAGATTCTGACTGAGAAATTATGTACAACCGAGCAAACCTTGTATCGTCGCGGTAACTTTATGGGAACTTGGGATCAAGTATTGGTTAACTCGTTACGTGAAGAGCATGATGCTGATTTTGCAATGTCTGCGGGCGTACGTTGGGGTACTTCAGTACTTGCAGGCGATACAATTACCATGGAAGATTTAATGACTAACACTTCAATGACCTATGGCGAAACTTATGTCAGTGAAATGAAAGGCTCACAGTTGTTAGAAGTACTCGAAGCTATCGCTGAAAATCTATTTGTACAGGATCCATACCTACAATCAGGTGGTGATATGGTGCGTATGGGTGGCCTAGATTATACGATTGATCCTGCTGCTGGTTTAGGTGAGCGTATTAGTAATGTTAAAGATGATGATGGCACGCCACTCGATCCAAACAAATCATACAAAGTGGCTGGTTGGGCACAAGTTGGTAGTATCGGTAATGGTCGTTTAATGTGGGATGTGGCTGCTGATTATCTGCGCAAGCAAAAGCACCTTAATTTAACTAAAGTTAATCACCCTACTGTTAAGGGCGTGAAAAACAATCCTGGTATCGAAAATTATGCCGGAAAGTTACTTTAGATAACGGATGATTAATAATAAAGCCCCGCTAGTCGGGGCTTTTTTTATAATATATTTATGAAAAAAATCCTATTTGCATTGCTATGTTTAGCTAGCTTTGCTAGAGCTGATGTGGTGAAACCTGCCCTGGTGGAGATCTCAATTTTCGCTGATAAAAAAGTTGAAGTAGTGATTAATCTTAGTCTTGAAGCGGCAATGACAGGTATTGGTACTCAATATAAGAAAACCACTGACGCACCTAACTCTGCGCAGTATGATGAGCTTCGAGCGTTAGATCCAGAAATTTTACGCGAACGTTTTACAGCATTTGAATCGCAATTTTTAAATAGCATTCAATTATCAACCAATGGTAAAGTTCAAGACTTAACATTAAAGTCATCTAAGATTGATATTGTTGGTTACAAGAAAAGACCGAGAAAAACCATACTCACTTATTCTGCGCAACTTAAAGATTGGCCAAAAACACTTTCATGGCAATATGGCAAAGTGTATGGTGATAGCGCGCTGCGCTATCAAATGTTTAAAAAAGATGAGTACAATTGGAGTCAGTGGCAATGGTTACGGAATGGTAAGCCCAGTGGCATCATTGACATTAATCATCCAGAACCACTCAGTACTACGCAACGATTTTTACAATTCACCGACATTGGTTTTGACCATGTTATTCCGCTAGGATGGGATCATATTTTGTTTATTATCGGTATGGCGCTCTCCTCATTATTATGGCGTAAGTTGCTTTTATTGGTAACCACCTTTACCTTAGCGCATACGCTAACACTTGGCTTGGCCATGTATGGCATGGTGGAGATATCCCCTAGAATTGTTGAACCACTGATTGCCTTTTCTATTGCTTATGTGGCGATTGAGAATTTACTGATTAAACAATCTATTAAACGCAAGAGTATTATTGTATTTTTATTTGGACTCATTCATGGCCTGGGTTTTGCCACAATGCTAAAAGAGTTTGAGATGGCGCCCGAGACTTTTTTGACCACCTTAATTGGGTTTAATGTCGGCGTTGAATTAGCACAGATCGTGATTGTGAGTGGTGTAGTAGTATTATTATTAACGCTACGAGCTTTACAAATTAATTATCGACAATTAGCCATAGTGCCTATATCGATCTTAATTGCCATGATTGGCTTATGGTGGGGTGTTGAACGCTTGATGGTTTAGGTTAGAGATGCCTTAGATGATCTTAGCTTGCATCAAAGTGTGCGTATTGATTGCACCAACGACTTGATTGTTATTATCAACCACAGGGAGTGAGTTTAGATTAAATTCATCCATCATCTGTACTGCCACTACTGCCGGTTTATCGGCTGAGATAGATTTACAATCAGGGGTCATAACATCACTTATAGATAGTCCTTGAATGTCATTATGATTTTCTAATACTCGTCTAAGGTCGCCATCGGTAAAAATACCCAGTAGTGTGCCGTTATCAGTAATCAGCACCATGCCCAGTGCCTTCTGACTCATTACCAATAGTGCATCTAATAGTTTGGTATCAACACTAACACTCGGAATTTCATCACCAGTTTTCATGATGTTTTTAACAAATGTCAATAGCCGTCTACCGAGCGCACCAGACGGGTGAGATCGAGCAAAATCATCAGGACTAAAGCCCTTGTCGGTGAGTAAACTCACAGCCAGGGCATCTCCCATAGCTAGAGCAACGGTAGTAGATGAGGTGGGCGCTAGATTATGCGGGCAAGCTTCTTTTGCAACACTGACATCAAGATGCACATTACACGCTTCACCGATTGAAGAGTTGGCATTACCAGTCATGCTAATAATCGGCACACCTAGGCGCTTAATCACCGGTACTAAGTTCATGATCTCATCAGATTCCCCTGAGTAAGAAATGGCAATCACCACATCGCCTTCGGTAATCATTCCTAAATCACCGTGCCCAGCCTCACCAGGATGTACAGCAAAAGCAGGCGTACCAGTAGAAGCAAAAGTGGCCGCAATTTTATTAGCAATATGGCCAGACTTACCCATACCAATTAGAATTACTTTTCCTTGGCAATTTTGAATCAATTGGCAAGCTTTTATAAAGGTCTCATCAAGACGGTTGGCTAAATCTTCCACAGCTTGCGCTTCCAGTAAAATAACGTCCTTGGCAGATTGTAGGAGTGAGTTAGACATAGGTAATAAGATTAGTTGATATAATGTTTGATTTTAACTAACTTGTGAAGATTGTGAGTAAAGAAAAAATCAAAATTTTATTTGTGTGCATGGGTAATATATGTCGCTCACCAACGGCTGAAGGCGCTTTTAGATCGCAAATAGAAAAACACGGTGTTGAGCATCTATTTGAAATAGACTCTGCTGGCACACATGCCTATCATGTTGGCAGCCAGCCAGATTCTCGCTCACAATTAGCGGCCAACAGATGTAATGTTGATCTATCCGATCAACGAGGACGTCAAGTGCATGAGAGTGATTTTTATCATTATGATTATATATTTGCCATGGATGCTTCGAATTTGGCCGATCTACAATTCATCTGCCCAGATGAGCATCAACATAAGCTTTCTTTAATGCTGGATAACATTCCAAATAACCAAGGGAAAAGTGTGCCTGATCCGTATTTTGAAGGACGCTTTGACGAAGTGTTCGAGATGCTTAATCGTGCCAGTGCTTTTTTGCTTGAAACCTTGTTAAAAAAAGTCTAAATCTTGTTGACATAAGTACTCCTTACACAGTATAATTTGCCTCTTTATTGCCCCCAAAAAAATAATGACGGGTGATTTTAATATTGAAACTAATTTAGAGAATTTCGGAGAAATTGTATTTATGTCAACAGTTAACCAATTGGTACGTAACCCACGTAAGAAAAAAGTTGTTAAAAGTGGTGTACCAGCATTAGACAGCTGCCCTCAAAAACGTGGCGTTTGTACTCGTGTATACACAACCACACCTAAAAAGCCTAACTCAGCATTGCGTAAAGTTGCTCGTGTCAGACTAACAAACGCAGCTGAAGTAACAACGTACATTGGCGGTGAAGGCCACAATCTACAAGAGCACTCGGTCATTTTGATTCGTGGTGGTCGTGTTAAAGACTTACCAGGTGTTCGTTACCACACAGTTCGTGGTGCGTTAGACACGGTTGGTGTTGATGGCAGAATGCAAGGCCGTTCTAAGTACGGTACCAAGAAGCCGAAGAAATAACAACAAATATAAAATAAGAGAAACACTATGAGAAGAAGATCCGCACCGAAAAGAGAAATCCTACCAGACCCAAAGTTTGGCGATTTAGTATTGGCTAAGTTTGTAAACATCTTAATGTTAGATGGTAAAAAATCAGTAGCTGAGAAGATTGTTTATGATGCGTTAGATACAATTGAAGCGAAAGGAAACGCTGAACCAATTGAAGTATTCAAACAAGCCCTAGATAACATTGGACCAATGGTTGAGATTAAATCTCGCCGTGTTGGTGGTTCAACATACCAAGTTCCAATTGAAGTAAGAGCTGAGCGTAAGATTGCCCTAGCCATGCGTTGGATTATTGAAGCATCACGTAAGCGTGGTGAAAAAGGTATGAAACTTAGATTAGCAGGCGAAGTATTGGACGCGGTTCAAAACCGTGGTACTGCATTCAAGAAGAAGGAAGATACTCATAGAATGGCTGAAGCAAACAAAGCGTTTGCTCACTTCCGCTGGTAATCGAACATTTAGATTTAAGGATTTAAGAAAATGGCAAGAAATCACCCACTTAGTCGCTACCGTAA
>DTVJ01000045.1 GCA_012963565.1 Piscirickettsiaceae bacterium | reverse complement strand
TTTCAATAGCTGGCGTAGCCATGACACAATCACCTAACCAAGTTGGAACTTCTATTAAAACTTTATACATTTTATTGGTGTAAGTTGTTGTTATACAAGTGGTCAAGCGTTAGAATAAACGCCAGTGCGTCTTGTTCAAGATTAATATCGTGCTCTATTGGATTGAGATTTTCATCTCGATAGATAAATGTTAAGGCTTCTTTCCCTGGCCTAATAACAGCAACTTTATTATCTTGTCTGAGTGCGTAATAATCATTAAACTGCATTAGCGCGATATTTTGTTTTTTATCTGAAAAAATAGAATGACCTTGAATAGGATAATTTAATTTATCAATACCGATTAAATCTAGAGAAGTTGCCAGGATATCCGCCTGTGTAGCAATTTTTTCATATTTTTCTGGGGTGACACCCTCTCCCAATATTAATGCTGGAATATGAAAACGATTAACCGGCACTAGATCGTCACCATACACACGAACATCGTGATCAGCAACAATAACAAAAATCGTATCTTTGTAATAATCTTCTTGGCGTGCTAATTCAATAAACCTTCCAATTGCATGGTCTGCGTATTTAATGGCATTTTTTACACTCTTAACTGGGGCATCTTTTATCAGCTCAATCTTATCTTCTGGATAGTCAAATGGCGCATGATTAGAGGTGGAAAACATGACAGCTGCAAACTTTTGATTGTTTTTATGATACTGCCTAAACTCTTGGTTAGACCTAACTACTAAGTCTTCATCGCTAACCCCCCAAGATCCAACATATTGCGGATCTATAAAATCAGTTTGCTCGATAATTCGATCAAAGCCATTGCCCGAAAACCAACTTTTCATATTGTCAAACCTGGATTCACCACCATATAAAAACACGGTTTCATAATGATGAGCTTTTAGTAAAGAGGCCATGGTAAAGAAATCTTGTTGTGACTTGTTTCTCTTTAAGACGCCTTTTCCCGGTACAGAAAAATTGCCCGCAACCAATCCAGCCAAACCTCTAATACTTCTTGTTCCATTAGAGTAGGCATCTGTAAATAACAAGCCTTCTTTGGACAACTTGTTGAAATTAGGCGTTATTCCAGCCTCACCGCCTATAGATTCAACAAATTGAGCGCCAACACTTTCCTGAATAAAAATAACTAGATTTTTAGGTTTTTTCTGGGGAAAATTTGTTTTAACAGTTCTATTGAAAATATAATCTAAATGATTGCTTTGAATATTAAGCCTTTGCTTTACTCTATCAATAGCATCATCAATTGGCATTGAACCATACCCTTTAACATTTGACTCATATTTGTTCGCATAAACAGCATATAACACGCTGTATAAAGAGTTTTTGGTAACTTCATTCAACACCCTGTTGGATGAATATAAAGCATCTGAGATGTTTGCGGGGCGATGTCCAAATGAAGATCGAATACCAATGACAAATATTAGTAACAACGGTAAAAGAAGCGCAACTCTTTTAACGTATGACAACTCAAAAGAAGATAAAAACCTTCCTTTGATATTTTTTAAATAACGCTTGGCAACTACAAACATAGCAACAAAGGTGAACAGTAATGCCAGTTTATAATCAGCGATTAGCATGGCTGAAACTTCTTGAATATGCTCTAAATACTCAACAAATAGATAGTTTGGTCGTACGTCGTATTGAGCAAAAAATGGAAAGGTTGCGCTTTCCACATAAACCACTAGCATTAAAATAAACAGATAGTAATAAGCGATTAACTTATCAACCAGTTTAGATATAAATTTGGGTGATAACGTTAATAAAAACAGCATTGGAAATAGTAAAGCCAATGCTAATATGGTGTCCATTTTTAAACCGTAAATAAAACTTAGCCAATAGGACTCATTAACTTGAGAAAATCGGTCAAACTGCCAAATAAATAGCGACAATCTACCGATAAAGAATACAATTATCAAATAAAAATAATGCTTGAATAGTTGCTTAATGATTTCCATCTGTAAACTAGTTAATAAGTTGTTTAAATTTATAAAAAGCCGGTGTTTTTCTAACAACTCCATCTCGATTGTCGACCAAACCGTATCCTGGAGCCACAAGCTGATGCCAGTATAACTTATCCACCCTGTTGGTATCTTTTGCAATCTTTATATAGTCTTGCATATGTTGTGAATAATCAGATTCACTCACACATTCTTTTTCGCTGGTTGGTGCGTAAGGCGCTGTATTTTCAAGCGGCCAATTGGCTTCGGTAATATAAATTTCATTGTTAGTTTTGGCAGACAAATGAACCATTGAAGCCAATAGGTTAATTTTATTTTTAAAGTTAAAGCCATATTGGCGCTTATCAGGCGCCCCTCTTCTATCAACATACAATAAAGAAGACAGCTTATCAAATTTAATGTTTTTAAGGTTAAAAAGGCTGGAAGCGGTGTAGTAATATTCAAAATCAATCACACTAGGGCCAATTAGTTTTAGTGTTGGAAAGTATTGATCTCTCACATGTTGAGCCACTTGATAAAAATTTAAATATTCACTAACCGCAAAAAATCCCCACTTGGTTCGATTGGTTGCGTTGCCGATTTGATACTCAGATGAGATTGATT
>DTVJ01000044.1 GCA_012963565.1 Piscirickettsiaceae bacterium | reverse complement strand
GCTTTATCTGGATCTCTGAATTCATCAACATATTTCATTATTTACTCCCCTGATCGAGGTCATCCATAGTTGCAGATAATTCACCTATTTCATCTAAAATCTTTAAAGTCTTATGAGCTTCATCTTCATCAACAACACTCAGCGCAAACCCAACATGCACCAAAACCCATTTATTGATTAAATTCTCTGATTGGTATGTATCGTCCAATACACAGGCAATATTAACCTCTCGCGATACGCCAGACAAATCTACCAATGCAATTTGATTGTCGACATCAATAATTTCTTTAATTTGTGCAGGAATACCTAGACACATATTTCTTTCTCTCCATTGTTTTATCTAATAAGTACTAAAAATATAGGTACTAATTTTTTTATGTCTCGTTAATACTATACCCTTGTAATGGTTAGCTTTTTCTGACTCTTATATGGACTGAATGTAATACTCATTTCATATACGATCTATTTCGATACTATAACCGACACAAGGATCAACTGTATTAACCAGTAACTTTATTTTATCAATTAAGTCTTCTTCGTTTTTATATGTCAGTGTTTCAATCATTCTATTAAGCACTCCTTGAGGATGGAAGTTCCACTCTGTGGGTGCTAAAATTTGATAAGAATCAATCTTATCATCTTGAACAGATATCTGATGAAAAAGCCTACCTCTTGCAGCCTCTAGCTGCACTAAGGCGTTTGATTCGCCACCAAAACGTTGTATCTCATAACTGATTTTTTCGAACTTAATGTCAGTATAGTTGTGCTTAATATTGTTCAATAATTCAAACACCTCAAGTAATTGTGCAACAGCTCGAGTAAACAATCCATTGCCATAAATACTAAACAGTTGTTTGATTAACTGATGCTCAGATTGCCTAGAATAAGGCGTAGTTTCAAATATGGTGTTTTGATACATAGGTTGTTTAATAAAATCAGCATTTTGTAATAACACGCTAATACCCTGAGGATCAAAATCCGGCAAATGAAACGCCTCGACATTGCCTAAATCATCAAATTGATGCTCTTTCAAATAATTCAAAAAAACTGCACTCTGACTATTAGAATTTTGTAACCAATGATTAAAACTATCATAATCTAAAAATGGATACATAGATTCTGGATGAGCGTCAATCAACAATAATCCTAATTGATTTTCAAGTTTTATAATTAATTCATCAATACTATTAAATGCCTGCAGTTCTTTGTCTACCAAGGACAACGGGTCTGCACCAGAAAACAAAGTAGTGCTAATTTCTTTAAGTATGGTCAATAAATTTACAATATTGGTATCGACAGATCTATCTGAACCTTGACCCCATTTTGTCGCAATACTAAAACTATGCTCTCTTATGGTTTCCATATCCAATAATAATTGATAGGCTGATATTTCATTTTTACTTAACTTAATAACACCGCTGCTATCTAGCAAGCGAAGAAAAGAAAATCTATGTGCTGTATTGCACAAGTGATACAGTGTATTAATTAAATCAGCAACAGTATCAATCGACTTACCTTTGAAAAACTGTGTGATGTGTAATGGACGAGAAGAGGTAATAGAAACAGACTCAACCTGTCCAGACTTACCAGCAACATTAATTTTAATCTCACCTTCTATTGGCATTAAATCCCTACTTTTTGGTCCAACTACGTTTTTCTTTTAAGTTCATCATTTGATGTAATACAAGAGTATATATCTTCTAGGATTCCATTTTCAATATTATAAATCCATCCATGAAGTGAAAAATGGTTTACTCTAGGCTACTACTAAATCGATGATGCAGCAAGTAAATGGTATAATTGACGCTGATCTGATATAGATGCTTATGTTGACGAACCTACGAGATCACAGCCTTTGCATCTATAGTAGCCCTATTTCATTATCAGCTTATTCATTGTGAGTTGAGGCTAATATTCAGTGGCGCGTAATTATATTTGAGGTGAGCCATGTGTGTAGGTATTCCAAGAAAAATCATTGAAATCAGCAATCCAGAAACCAATCTAGCGATGGTCGATGTGAATGGTGTAAAACGGGAAGTCAATATCGCCTATCTTGTCGATGCGGATCATCCAGTGGATTCATGTGTCGGAGAATGGGCGTTGATTAACCTAGGTTTTGCCATGAGCCGTATTGATGAAGATGAAGCACATAAAACACTAGAATTGCTACGTGAACTCGGTGAGGCTCAGATGCAGATGGATGCTATGCTTCGTGGTAGTAAGTAAGCATAATCATTTAGTCTAATTGTTCTGCTCTGATGCAGTACAAACCCCTTCATACTACAAGAAAAAACATGTCAATTTGTGGACAAAAATCTAGAATTAGAGTAGCATTAATGCATAGTTTAATTCATTCACACGAAGGAGAATATTAATGAAAATTGCAACAGTAGGTAAAGGTGGATCTGGTAAGACCACCATCGCAGGAACTCTGGCACGATTGTTAGCTGGTGATGGTCATAAAGTTCTAGCTATTGATGGCGATCCTAATCCCAATCTTGCTCTGACCCTCGGTATGGCAAGAGATGAAGCAGATAAAATTAATTACATTCCACCAAGCATTATGGAGATGAAGAAAGATAGCGATGG
>DTVJ01000043.1 GCA_012963565.1 Piscirickettsiaceae bacterium | reverse complement strand
CTTAGCGCTTCATTCATAATTGAGGATGCGCCCTATCATCAGTCGAAGCTAGTACTTTATTTAAAGCATGAATGTAAGCTTTTGCACTAGCAGTAATAATATCGGTGTCGGCACCTTGACCATTCACAATTCGACCATCGTGCTCTAGACGCACGTTAACTTCGCCGAGTGAGTCTGTACCCTCAGTCACATTAGAAACCGAATATAGTTGAAGATTTAACTCTAGACCTACCAATGAATTAATGGCACTAAAAGTCGCGTCAACCGCTCCCGAAGTACTGGCAGTATCTGTTTGTTCTTGGCCATCAATCGATAAAATCACGGTTGCAGTATTTTCTTCACCGGTTTCAGTACAAACTTTTAAAGACACTAACTTGATTGACTCTTTGGCTTCGGTTTGAGTCTCAGACACCAAGGCTTGTAAATCTTCATCAAAAATCTCATGTTTTTTATCAGCCAACTCTTTAAAACGTCTAAATGCATCGTTCAAACTTTCTTCATTACCAAACTCAACACCCAATTCAGCCAATCTCACTTTAAATGCATTTCTACCTGAATGCTTACCCAGAACCAATTTATTGGCATTCCAACCCACATCTTCGGCACGCATAATTTCATAAGTTTCACGATGCTTAAGTACGCCATCTTGGTGAATACCTGCTTCATGTGCAAAGGCGTTTGCACCAACAATCGCCTTATTAGGTTGTACAATAAAACCTGTCACACTTGAGACCAAGCGTGAAGCTGATAATATATGTGTGGTGTCAATATTGGTGTCACAATCGAAAACGTCTTGACGTGTACGAACAGCCATCACTAACTCTTCTAGCGAAGTATTACCAGCACGCTCACCGAGACCATTAATCGTGCACTCGACTTGTCGAGCACCATTCAGTACTGCAGACAAAGAGTTAGCCACTGCCAAGCCTAAATCATTATGACAATGTGCTGAGAAGATAGCCTTATCAGAATTAGGAATTCTTTCAATCAAAGACTTCATCGTCGCCCCAAATTGATGCGGGATGTTATAACCTACTGTATCAGGAATATTAATCGTGGTTGCACCAGCATTAATCGTTGCCTCAATAATACGACAAAGGAAATCCTCGTCTGATCTACCTGCGTCTTCTGGCGAGAATTCAACATTGTCAGTATATTGTCGAGCGCGTTTAACCGCACGAATCGCCTGTTCTACCACCTGATCGGGAGTCATATTCAGCTTCATCTTCATGTGGATATCACTGGTAGCAATAAAGGTATGAATACGTCCAGAATTAGCATTTTTTAATGCTTCTCCTGCTCGATCAATATCTTTGTCGAGCGCTCTAGCCAATGAACAAATAGTTGAATCCTGAATTGCATTAGCTACAGCTTGTACTGCCTCAAAATCACCTGGTGATGCAATGGCAAAGCCTGCCTCAATAACATCCACCCTCATTTTTTCTAACACTTTGGCAATACGTACTTTCTCATCCTTGGTCATCGATGCGCCAGGTGACTGCTCACCATCGCGAAGTGTTGTATCAAAAATAATTAGTTTGTCAGACATTTAAGTCTCCTGTGTTTTTTATGTTGTTGTGTTCAGTTTTGAGGTGCGGGACTTTTCAGTCATGCGCGTAAATAGATTATGCCTTATGGCAATAATCGTAGCAAAGACAAGAGAATGTTTTGCTTAACTTTAAGGATTGTAACTTGATGACTCATAGTGCGCATTATAAAGGAATATCAAGATTTTTTTGCTCGTTTTTTTAATCGACGTTTTTTTCTAACCTCAATCATGGTCATAATCAAACCCGACAATGCATAAGCTAAAAAGAAAACAAACAAGATAGCGCTTGGCCATACAGTTACTACGATTAAAATCAGGGTAGCAATTAATAAAAATTTAAAAGAAGACCTGCCTTTTAAATTAATGTCTTTAAAGCTGTAATAACGAACATTACTTACCATGAGTACGCCAGCACCCACCAGAATAACCCAACTTACTAATGTTAGATATTGGTCATAATCTGTCACACCAATACTTTGCTTGGTCCAGACCATGCCGGCAATCAATGCAGCAGCAGCGGGTGATGGCAAACCTTGAAAGTAACGCTTATCCTCATTACTAATTTGTGTATTAAATCTAGCTAAACGAAGCGCGCCAGCAGCAGTGTATACAAACGCAGCCAGCCAGCCAGCCTTACCCATATCAGAGAATTGCCAAAAATACATCAATAACGCAGGCGCCACCCCAAAAGAAATCATATCAGCCATGGAATCATACTGAGCGCCAAACTCACTTTGAGTATTGGTTAAACGTGCAACACGACCATCTAAACCATCCCAAAGCATTGCAACAAAGATTGCAACAGCAGCATCGGCATACTGACCTCTGGTTGCAAGAATGATAGCAAAGAAACCAGCAAATAAACCAAATGTTGTTAAAACATTTGGCAATAAGTAAACCCCTCTTTTTACTTTTTTATTAGCTGTCATGATGCTATAAATTATAACGCCCAACTAAGTTGGGCGTTATAAAAGTTTTTCTAGTTCTTAGTTTGATCAACAATCTTATTGATCCAAGGCATCATTGATCGTAGTGATTCACCTACTTGCTCAATTTGATGCTGACGCTGAACTTCACG
>DTVJ01000042.1 GCA_012963565.1 Piscirickettsiaceae bacterium | reverse complement strand
CAATCGATCAGCCAGAATCTGGTAAATACGATGCAATTCTATTGGCTGTTGCACATGATGAATTTAAAGCACTATCAGTAGAGCAAATCAAAGCTTTTGGTAAAGACAACCATGTACTTTATGATATTAAGTACTTGCTAGACTCTAATGATTCGGATGGAAGATTATAAATGACTAAGTATGAACAGCTACAAGAACACTTAAAGAATAATCAGAACACTTGGTTGGTTACTGGTGTTGCTGGTTTTATTGGCTCTAACCTACTAGAGAAGCTACTTATTCTTAATCAAAAGGTAGTGGGCTTGGATAACTTTGATACGGGCCATCAACATAATATTGATCAAGCGGTAGAAGATGCTAACAAAGCCACTGGCAAAGACTTAAGCGATAATTTTAAGTTTATCAATGGCGATATAAGAGAGTTGGATGATTGTAAGGAGGTGTGTAATGGTGTTGATTATGTACTGCATCAAGCGGCACTAGGGTCTGTGCCTAGATCAATTGAAGACCCTATTAATACCAATAGAGCTAATATTGACGGTTTTTTAAATATGTTAGTTGCCAGTAAAGATGCAAAAGTAAAGCGTTTTGTATACGCAGCATCAAGCTCTACCTATGGCGATCATCCTGGCTTGCCTAAGGTAGAAGATAAGATTGGCAACCCATTAAGCCCTTATGCAGTGACCAAAGTTGTTAATGAACTATACGCAAGTGTATTTGCAAAAACCTATGGTTTTAAAGTTATAGGCCTAAGATACTTTAATATCTTTGGCAAAAGACAAGATCCAAATGGTGCATATGCTGCAGTCATACCAAAATGGGTGGCAGCCATTCTAAATAAAGAGGATGTGTTTATTAATGGTGATGGCGAAACCAGCAGAGATTTTTGCTATATTGATAATACGGTGCAAATGAACTTACTAGCAGCGACAACTGATAATAATGAAGCCGCCGATCAAGTGTATAACGTTGCACTGAATGATAGAACAAGTCTGAATAAACTTTATCAGATGATAGAAGAAAGATTAATCCAAAGAACAGAGGGGCTGGAAAAGAAAAAGCCAATCTATAGAGACTTTAGAGCGGGGGATGTACGACATTCATTGGCAGATATTTCAAAGGCACAAAGTCTACTAGGTTATAGTCCAGATTATAAAATTGATCAAGGCTTGGATGAAGCAATGGATTGGTATATTGCTGATTTAAAGAAGTGAATTTTAATGGCTAAATTCGTTATCAATTAGCTGGCAAATCGTATGCCCAATGACAATATGCATTTCTTGAATGCGTGGCGTATCCTCAGCAGGCACGACTAGGTTTACATCACATAAGGTGTTCATCTCGCCACCGTCTCGACCGCTAAAGCCAATAGTTTTGCACCTCATTTCTTTTGCAAGTTTTAATGCACTAATAACATTACCACTACTACCACCGGTACTAATACCAATTGCCACATCACCCTTATTTGCTAACGCCTCTACTTGACGATCAAATACATGGTTATAGCCATAATCATTGCCAATTGATGTAAGTGCTGATGTATCAGTGGTTAATGCAATAGCAGGCAAACCTTTGCGCTCAACCTTATATCTTCCAACGAGTTCTGCTGCAATATGCTGTGCATCAGCTGCACTCCCACCATTACCAAAGATTAAAATCTTTCCACCATTTAGAAGACTGTCAATACATAAGTTTGCTGCAATCTCAAGCGGGTCAGTAATGTATTCTAGCGTTGCTTGTGACGTTTTTAAGTGTTCACTAAATTCAAATTCGATGGTTGAACGCATAATTAATTCCTTTGTTGGATTTTCGCAATGGTGCGTGTAGTGCTTTTACCATCAACAAATTGTACCAGCTTTAGCTCATCAGCAATATCTTGCCCTACCACTTCTTTGTCTTTGTAGTCGCCACCTTTGACTAAAATATGCGGTTTAACCGCTTTAATCAGATTATAAGGTGTATCTTCATCGAACACCACGACATAATCCACCGCCTCGAGTGCTGCTAATATATAAGCTCGGTCAAGTTGTGTATTAATAGGTCGACCTTCACCCTTGGTGGCAGTGACTGATCTGTCAGAATTAAGGCCCAATATCAATACATCGCCATAACTTTTTGCAGTCTCCAAGTAGCGCACATGTCCTGCATGCAATATATCAAAACACCCATTGGTAAAAATAATTTTTTTACTTCTTGCTTTTAACTCTTCACTTAAGGCAGTAATCTCATTGAGGGTTTTAATATGCTCATCACTAGTAGATTTGTTAAGACTTGATTCATATTCAATTATTTCATTTAGAGTGGCAGTGGCGCTACCAATTTTTCCTACAACAACACCTGCTGCTAGGTTGGAAAATTCAACTGCAACATCGATATCAAATTTACATGCCAAGGCAAAACCTAGTGAGGCAAGTACCGTATCACCTGCACCAGTTACATCAAATACTTCTCTAGCTACAGTAGGGTGTGTGCGTAGCCCATCGTCATAAATTGCAACACCTTGTTCGCTAAGGGTGATGAGCGATACATTTAAGTCACATTCAGTTTTTAACTGGGTAATAGCCTGGGTAAGGCTGGCGTTATCTTTAATATTAACTTGTGTTGCCTCACTGGCTTCTTTTTTATTCGGCGTTACTAAAAAAG
>DTVJ01000041.1 GCA_012963565.1 Piscirickettsiaceae bacterium | reverse complement strand
TCCATTTCCATTACAGGGCTTTGAAAGCCATTTTGTAGCATCTGATCGCCAATGTCATGCATATCGGTGAAGGTATTTACATGAGTTGTGTCATCTACAACAGCCCAGCTCTTTTTTAACTCTTTAAGAGTATCTGGCCCAAAGGTAGAAAATAGAACTACTCCATTATTTTTTAACACACGAAAACATTCACTAAACAGCGTATTTAAATCAGGGCACCATTGCATCATCAAACTAGAAACAATCATATCAACACTATTATCAGCTAATGGTAGATGATAGGCATTAGCGCAAATTTTATTATTTGATGGATTATTCTTTAGTGCAAGGCAAGCAAAGTCTAAGCAGATGAGTTGTGAATCCGGAAAACGCTTAGATAAATGTTGGCTAAGCAAGCCCGTACCTGCACCGAGATCGAGAATAACTTGAGACTTGCCGGAGATTACATTGAGCTTAGCATCCAAGCGAGCGGCAATTTCTTTTTGTAAAAAAGCATGTTCGTCATATTGAGACGATGCTTTATTAAAGGCGGATCTTACTTGAGACATTGATCCACCTTGTTTGTCATTGTGCTGATGAGTTTAAAGTAATGCTGGGTACCCTTGTCAATATTAAAACCAACAATATCAACACTTGTCGTGTTGATGTCTATACCTTCGGTCAACACGTTGATACGTTTTTTGGGTATTTCTATTGTGCTAAGCAAACACTTTGTTTGTTGCTTTTGCATGATTTGTTTACCTTTGAGTATCTTATGAATACTTAAACGTTCACCGTGCGACTGAGTGATAACAGTTGGTCTTTGTAGATGGTTAGAATTAATAAAGTATTCGAAGGTATTCGAAAACGCAGCAATTTGTGTTGTACTGTGTTTAGAAAGTTGTTGATTGGTGTTGCGTTTAAGTTGCTCTAGTTTTTGATTAAGTAGGGTTAAATTGTTCTTATAAGTGGTAGCATTGTCCACATCTATCTGAGTAAGTTTATCGGTAAGTGACGCTGAAAAACGCTGTATATGGCCAACATCTAACCAACTGTGGTGATTAGTAGAGCTGTTATCATTAACCATCAGTTGTTTGCTATTGTCGATACTACTTAATGCTTTAGTAAGTCCAGCCTCAAAATTAGGATGGATGGATACGATTAAGTCAGCTTGATCGATTAAAGAAAGCTGTGAGGGCTTTAGATGAAATTGATGTGGTGATTGATTATTTTTTAATAATAGCTTTGGGGTTGTAATGCCTTGGGTGATATTACTAACAATTGAGTGAATTGGTTTAATACTGACGACAATATTAGGCGCTGCAAAGATATTTGTCGTTAACAATAAAACAATTAATAAAGATCGAACCATCAGCGGAATTATACCTGTAGCGTTATCTATTTTTGACAGACAAAAATCGCGCGCTTAGGTGCCGGTAATCCTTCAATGGTTAGCGTATCGTCGTTTGGATCTAAGAAATCTTGAAGTGATTGGGTGTTATTGCCAATCCAGTGAGTGGCGCGCTGTTCTTCTGGTGTGGTTTTTGTCACATCGACCAGTTTAATTTTGCTAAATCCAGTTTGTTTTAACCAAGTGTGCAATGTGTCTGTCGATGGTAAACACCAAACGTTACGCATCCTTGCATAGCGATCTTCAGGGATGATTTGATCACCATCTTTGGCATCAATGATTAAGGTTTCTAAGACCAGTTCGCCACCCTCAGTTAGCATATTTTTTAGTTTGTATAGATGCGCCATGTGATCTTTTTGATGATACAAAACCCCCATTGAAAACACCGTATCAAATACGGCTTCATCTGGCATATCTTCTAAGCGTAGTGGCAATACAAACGCACTAGGTGGATTATTGATGAGTGTACGAATGGCTTGAAACTGATAATTAAACAACAAAAATGGCTCAAGACCTAAAGCCATTTCAGCACCAGAAAGTGCCATAAGATAAGTAAAGTAACCATTGCCAGAACCAACATCAAGTACAGTCTTACCTTTTAATGATTGGATGTGAGGAACAACTCTATCCCATTTCATATCGCCACGCCATTCACTATCAAGCTGTAAATCACCAATTTGATAAGGTCCTTTACGCCATGGCATCAGTTGTTTTAGTGAGAATTCTAGATCATCTTTATCAATATTTTTTGCATGAATATTGAGATAGGGTGCTACGTAGTTTAACGCACCTGAATTTTGTGTTTTTATCATTGATATGGCGTTTTCCCATTTAGGAATATTGCCGTTATTAACAGCAAACGCCTGTTTTGATGTGCTAATTAATTGAGCGCATAAAATAGATATTTTTGATGCAGAGCATTGTTTGGAAAAATCGTCCAGCATAAACATTAATGATAAAAAATAAGTAGTATAAAATATAGAATCAAAAGGGGGACAAGTCAACTTTTAACTTTATCGGAGATATAAAAAAATGATGAAAAATACTTTAAATTTTGTGGCAGCTTTTGCTATAGCAACCAGCGTTATGGCGGGTGGTGATGACCGAGATTTAGGTCCAGTAGAGTCCCTAGATGAAATGGCACCAACCGTTGATCAAATGGTGATTGGTAATCAAGATCCACAGGAGTTAATATTGGGCACAACACCTTCAGGTGTTCCAGTAACTGAAGTAGCACATATTGCTTGTAAAGATAGACTGGGTTTGTCT
>DTVJ01000040.1 GCA_012963565.1 Piscirickettsiaceae bacterium | reverse complement strand
ACAACAGATAAATTATGAATAAGTGCTGATTGTGAAATTGAGGCAACAGCGTGCATATATTTGCCTATTTAGTATTAGAACGGCTGTTTGTCAAAATTAGCCATATTATTGATATAGGCTGTATCTATTTGTTCATCAGGCATGCCTTGGAATTGACCTTCATTTGCTAAATTTTCAAAGCGAGCATATTCTTTGATAAAGGCAAGTTTGACTCTACCTGTTGGCCCATTTCTATGTTTTGAGATTATAAGGTCGGCTTTGCCAATTTCTTCTGGGTTGGAGTAAGAATCATCGTGATATTGTTCATCACGATAAATAAAACCAATGATATCGGCATCTTGCTCGATAGAGCCAGATTCACGTAAGTCAGACATTTGTGGAATACGGCCTTTACCCGCCTTAGGTCGTGATTCAACACCACGATTAAGTTGAGACAGAGCCATAACTGGTACGTTGATCTCTTTAGCTAATGCTTTTAATGTACGTGATATTTCTGATATTTCTTGCACTCTGTTTTCACTCTTACCGTGTACAGTCATTAGTTGTAAGTAGTCCACCATAATTAGTGATAATTCAGGGTGTTTTCTTTTAAGTCGACGACATTTTGCGCGTATCTCTGTTGGTGTAATTGAAGGTGTTTCGTCAATTAAAATCACATTCTCTTCCAATGCCCTCACTGCATGATTAAAACTATTCCAATCGGTCTCAGTCATTGAACCATCACGTAGTTTCGAGCCACCAATATGTCCGAATGAAGAAATCATACGTAACACCAGTTGCTCAGTAGGCATTTCCAAACTAAACACCGCAACCGGTTTTGGCTTGGCACTGCTAATGGCAACGTGTTCAATTATATTCATTGCAAAAGCTGTTTTACCCATACTAGGTCGTCCTGCAATAATGACCAAATCACCATTTTGCAAGCCAGAAGTTAATTTATCTAGCTCTGAAAATCCTGTCTCTAATCCGGTAATACCTGTTGTTTCTTGCATTTCATGCACACGATTGACAACATCTTTAATAATATCTTTAACATTGACAATGTCTTGTTTGCCTCTGGTGACTTGCTCTGCAATTTCAAATATTTTTTTCTCAGACATGTCAATCAGTTCTTGAACTTCAATATCTTTTGGGTGATAAGCTGTGTCAGCGATTTCGTGGCTGACGCTAATGAGCTGTCGATATACAGAAAGCTCGCGTACATGTTTTGCGTAGGCTTCAATATTAGAAATACTCGGTGTGTTTTCAGCAATTTGAGCCAAGTAAGCAAAACCACCGATAGTTTCTTCATCATTGGTTTTTTTAACTTGCTCTTTAACTGTAAGTATATCGGCAGGTTGATCGTGCTCTAAAAGTAGAACAATGGCATTAAAAATAATGCGGTGTGAGGCATTGTAAAAGTCATTCTCTACAAGAATGTCTGCAACCCTGTCCCAGGCTTCATTATGTAGTAATAGACCACCCAGTACAGACTGTTCTGATTCAAGTGAATTTGGCGGTATCTTAGCGTTTTCGATGTCCATGCGTGTTGTTAAAAAATAAAAAAACCCTCGTAAGAGGGTTTTAATTTTAACGCAATTTTTGGGTGGTTGTTTTGGAAATTATGCTTCTTCTTCCAAAGCTTCAACAACAACTTTAATATTCACATTAATATCAGTATATAGAGTCACGCTGACCTCGTATTCACCAACGAAACGAATTGCTTCAGGCATGTGAACATCACGTTTTTCAACTTCATGTCCACTCTCTGCCAAACTTGCAACAATATCAGCTGGGCCGATAGAGCCAAACAGTTTGCCCTCATCACCAGCATTGGCTTTAATTGTACAAACTACACCTGTCATTGCCGCTTCTTTAGCTTGAGCATCTTTAAGTGCCGCAGCTTCTTTAGCTTGTAAGTCAGCTTTTATAGTTTCAAACGCAGCCATGTTAGCTTTGGTCGCTGGCTTAGCCTTACCTTGTGGGATTAAAAAGTTACGAGCATAGCCTGATTTAACGTTAGCCAAATCACCTAAGTTACCTAATTTACCAATTTTTTCTAATAAAATTACTTGCATGATTAACTCCTATTTCTTGTGCTTATCTGTGTAAGGCATCAATGCTAAGAATCTAGCTCTTTTGATTGCAGTGGTTAGTTGACGTTGAAATTTAGCATTTGTACCTGTCATTCTTGACGGTGTAATTTTGCCACTTTCGTCGACATTCTTTAACAATAAATCCACATCTTTATAGTCAATTTCTTTAATACCCGCCGCAGTAAAACGACAAAAAGTATTGATTTTAATAAGAGGTCTACGTTTTCTTTTTACTTGCTTAGCCATGATAATCTCCTAGTTTTTGTCTTTATTAGCCATCATGATTGAAGGCTCAGTGATTGCTTCTTTACGTGAAATAATTAAATTTCTTAAGATTGCATCGTTAAAACGGAAATTATAATTTAGCTTATCAAGAGTCTCTTGATTACACTCAATGTTCATCATTAAGTAGTGTGCTTTATAAATTTTCTTGATTGGATAAGCTAGGTGTTTACGACCCCAGTCTTCTTCACGGTGAACATTGCCACCATCAGCGGTGATAATTTCTTTGTATTTGTCTATCATTGTACCTACCTGGCTAGATTGGTCAGGGTGCACAATTAGTGTGATCTCATAGTGTCTCATGAGTTGTTACTCCTTATGGTTATTA
>DTVJ01000039.1 GCA_012963565.1 Piscirickettsiaceae bacterium | reverse complement strand
TGTCGTTTTCGATTTTCTCAACCTTTAATTTCACCTCGCCCGATTGCAAAAAATCAATTTCCTCATCAGAGAAATCAATGGTAGCCTCAACAAAAACTCTAAGCTCGATCAATGCTTGTGTCAGTGCATTCACTTGATTGGAAAATTCACCGGATAATGATCTCAATGCTGATCGCGCCGATTGTTCAGAACTAGCATCAATAATATCAGCTACTGCCTCAGCTTGTACCAAGTCCATTTTGCCATTCAAAAAGGCACGTTTTGAAAACTCACCCGGCTCAGCTGCTGTTGCACCCAACGCCATGGCAGCTTCCAACAACGAACGCATCACTAAAATACCACCATGGCCTTGAAGCTCAAGTACGTCGTCACCTGTAAATGAATGTGGCCCTGGAAAAAATAGAGCTACACCTTTGTCAATTTCCACACCCTCTTGATTAAAGAATGACCCGTAATGCGCATAACGTGCTTTGGGCACATGCCCCAGCATTTGTTTAGCAATCTCAATAGCAAGTGGGCCCGATACACGTACCACACCAATACCTCCCTGTCCTAAGGCACTGGCCAACGCACAAATGGTATTCTGTTGCTGTTTCATTCAGCTACCCTTAAAGTAATCTGCTAAGAATTCATCAAAACGCAAATTGTCTGCTTGTTCTATTTTGAGTTGCTTTGCACATGAAGATTTAGTCTGTTGGTCTAAATAATCAAAATGCCTGGTGTCAACTTCATTGGAAAGAAAAGTCCTTCTATATTGTTTGGCTATCACATTAATATAATCAAAAAATCCTTGATTGCGATTTTTCATTTGATTCAGAGTGATTGCAGATGGTGTTAAATCTGGGTTTTTAATACGACGTGCAATACTAATAACTGCCTGCTGGTGTTCTGTACTTAACAATTGCGCACAGCGTTCAATATCGTCAATCAGTATCTGACCCCACTCTTGCAAAGTACATTGTTGTCCTTTTTTAGTTAATAGCAGCCCTGGTTTTCTACCCTCATGTGCCACCAGTTGATCGTTATTATCAATCTCAAACTGTTCACGACTTGAAATTATAGGGGATGACTCTAACAAACAAAACAATATGTAAGCCTCTAAGAAAAGCACTTGTTCTTGATCAATACCTAAAGGGGTAAGTGGATTAATATCTATTGAGCGTAATTCAACATAGCCAATGCCGTTATCATGTAACGCATCTAATGGTTGTTTGCTTTCATCTACTAATGGCTTTGGACGCACAGAAGCGTAATACTCATTTTCAATTTGCAGGATATTCGTATTTAGTTGCTGATATTTGCCATGCTTCTTTAGACCAATGTCTTCATATTCCTGACACGGAGTCTGCATAGCGGCCTGAAGGCTATGAATATAATGACTCAAGCTGTTGTAATTAGCCTTAACACCGACCTCATCTGAACGCAGATTTTGATAACCAATGTCACCCATACGCAGAGAAGTTGCATAGGGTTTATATAGAGTGCCTTCATTAAATTCAACCAATGAATGCTTATGGTAGCCTTTTAAAAATGATTTACAAACTGCGGGAGAGGCGCCAAATAAATAAGGAATGAGCCAACCATAACGTACAACATTACGAGTCAGCCCCATATATCCACAATCAATAAACGTCCTTATAGTTTCACTCGGCGCCAGCAGTGAACGATACTGCTCCCAAAATTCTAAAGAAAACGAATAATTAAAGTGAATACCGGCTATTGTCTGCATAACACTACCGTAACGATTTGCTAGGCCAGTCCGATACAAAGTTTTCATCATGCCCCTATTAGACGTTCCAAATTGAGCAATTGGTATGAAGGTCTCTCCACGAATCACGCAAGGCATACTGGCTGGCCAAAAACTTTGGTCCTTGGGTAGATGGTGGTATAAGTAGTGCTGAGTGTTGGATAAAAAAGACAACACTTCCTTAGCATTCCTCATGGGTGGAGTAACTAGCTCAATCAACGATTCCGAAAAATCTATCGTAATATTGGGATGTGTTAGTGCACAGCCAAAGGCTGATGGGTGCGGTGCTTGGGAGATACCACCTTTTCTAGATACTCTTAAGCCTTCTTTTTCAATCCCAACCAAATTACCACTCAACAGTGAGCGATGAGGCATTAGTATTTGAATTTTTTGGACAATATCCACAAACAAGTTCGAGTGCTAAAATAGAGCTATTTTACCATTAGGAAGCAAAGTGAAGACAATCAAGGCTGTTGTTGGTGTTTTACGCAATATAAAAGGGCAACTACTGATTGCCAAACGGCAAGACCATCAATTCATGCCAGGGTATTGGGAGTTACCTGGCGGTAAGGTTGAAATTAACGAAACAACCACGGAAACTATTAGCAGAGAATTATTTGAAGAATTGGGCATACAAGTTAACGAAGTTAGCTTACATCAAACCATGTCGTATCAATATCCCGATCGACAAGTGTCATTGAGTATTTATAATATAGACACCTACCAAGGCATACCAAATAGTATGGAAGGACAACAAATCGCCTGGGTAACACTACAAGATTTATACAATTATCAATTATTACCCACCATGAAAGCTTTCATTGACTCAATTACTTTGCCAAACAAATATTGGATCACGCCATCTTCAAATCACCAAAGTGATGAGTGGATAGCCAAATTTGATCAAAAACTTACACAGGCCATTAGTCTGATTCAATTACGTAGCAAAACTCAACTTGACGCTGATTTTATTAAAGACCTTTATCAAAAATGCCAAAAAAATCAGGTGAAACTGTTGCTCAATACTATTGATAAGACGTTTGATGAAGCTTATTGTGATGGTTGGCACATTACCACGGGTGAAATGCTTGATTTGAATCAAAAACCTTGTACAGATGACAAACTATTAGGTGCATCTACTCATGATTTAGACGAGGCACTCAAAGCGCAAGCACTCGGTGCTGACTTTATCGTCATTTCACCAGTACAATCCACACAAACCCATCCCGATGCTATGCCACTTGGCTGGGATGCGGCTAAGGAAGTAGTAGATAGAATCAATATTCCAGTTTATTTTTTAGGTGGTATGGGTCTTGAAGATTTAGAAAAAACCCTTGATCTTGGTGCACAAGGTATTGCCGGGGTTAGTGCGTTTTAGAGCATGCTCTTACCCGTGAAAGACGAAATAAACTCACTTCCTCTAAATTCTATCCAATGAAGGGGGCGCTATGCACAAAACACAGGATTGCTTTGGAATAAGCGAGCCTAATCGCGAGTAAATACCCATGTGAGCGTATCAGATAATTCTTCTCTGAACTGATAGCCTTCCACATCGAATGCTTTTAATGACTCAGGCTTAATAAGTCTGTTTTTGATTATATAATTCACCATCAAACCACGGGCGCGTTTGGCATAAATACCGATAATTTTATACTTATCATTCTTAAGTTCTTTAAAGGCGATATTAATAATTTTAGCGTTCAACGCCTTTTTATCAATACCCTTAAAATACTCGTTGGAAGCCAAGTTAATAATCACCTCAGACTCGTCATCATTCAACACGTTAGAGATTTGATCACCCCAAAATTCATACAAATTCTTGCCTTTGCTATTGACCAATCTTGTGCCCATTTCTAAACGATAGGGCGCAATTAGATCTAGCGGCCTGATCACCCCGTATAGACCGGATAACATGCGTACGCTATCCTGTGCAAACTCCAAATCCTCTTGCGACAAGCTCGGTGCATCAATGCCATTATAAACATCACCTTTAAACGCCAATAATGCTTGCTTAGCATTCCTTAAAGTAAATGGTGTTGCGAACGTTTGAAATCGATCAAAATTTAACTTCGATAATTTATCACTAATAGACATCAAGTTGGAGATTTCGTCTTGGGTTTTGCCTTTGAGTATATTAACCAATTCATCAGATTGTTTAATCTGGCGCGTTTGAGTATATGCGCTGATATCAGTAGGGGCAAAATCCTGAGTTTTAGAGGGTGAAATAACAGCTAACATCGAGTCAAGAATAAGGTTAAAAAATTAAAAAATATTCTACCTGAAAATTTTTGCTAGAAACAGCACTAAAGTCACGTATTTCAGGGCCAGGAGTATGGCCTTTTACGTTATAATTAATGGATTTTTTCGATTTTTATTTGAGCAACATTACCATAATGAAAGAGCAGTTATTACACCTACCTAAACCAATCGGTCTTTACCATCCAAACAATGAAAAGGAAAACTGTGGTGTTGGCTTTATTGCCCATATTAAGGGGCAGTCTTCACATCAAATTACTGCAGATGCCCTAGAAATGCTTGCACGTATGGATCACCGTGGTGGCTGTGGCTGCGAAGCAAACACAGGTGATGGTGCCGGTATTTTAACTAACATTCCTCATGAATTTTTTGCGCAAGAAATCAACACATTATTTGGTGTTAGCGTTGAAAAAGGCCAGTACGGTGTGGGCAATATCTTCTTGCCACAGGACGATGCACAAAGAGCACATTGTATGGATTTATTGGAGAAAACCATTGCTGCAGAAGGCCAAACTTTAATCGGCTGGCGAGATGTACCTATAGACGCTGTTAAAGCAGATGTTGGACACACAGCTAGAGAATCACAGCCTGTGATTAAGCAACTCATCATCGCCAGCGCTAACGACATTGATAACAAAGCATTTGAACGTGCTTTATTCGTAATCAGAAAACTCGTGTCAAATGCCATTCGTACTGATGCATCATTGTCGCAAGCCTTGTTATTCTACATTTGTAGTTTATCAACCAGCGTCATTATTTACAAAGGTATGCTGATGGGTTCTCAAGTACTTGATTTTTTTACAGACTTATCTAACCCTGAGTATTCAACTTACTTGGCTATGGTGCACTCGCGCTTCTCAACCAATACCTTCCCATCTTGGGACAGAGCGCAACCTTGTCGCTATATGTCACACAACGGTGAAATTAACACACGTCAAGGTAATTACAACTGGATGCGCGCTCGGGAAGGTGTATTAACAAGTGATCTATTCACAGACGATTTGGTTAAAACCCTACCAGTGATTGAAACCGAAGTTTCTGACTCAGGTAGCTTTGATAATGTCTTAGAATTCTTAATGATGAATGGTCGCTCATTGCAAGAAGCGGTACTGATGATGGTGCCAGAAGCTTGGCAAAATGACGATAACATGAGTGCTGAAAAGAAGGCATTTTATGAATATTTCTCAAACGTGATGGAGCCGTGGGATGGGCCTGCTTCTATCGCCTTTACTGATGGTCACTATATTGGCGCGGTACTGGATCGTAACGGCTTGCGCCCCTCACGCTTTTATCTGACCCACGATGATCGTGTGATTATGGCATCAGAAGTTGGTGTGGTTGATGTGGAAACCGACAACGTCAAGACCAAAGGCAGGTTACGCCCCGGCAAGATGTTCTTGGTTGATTTTGAAAAAGGCGAACTCATCGATGACGAAGCCATTAAAGCCGAATTAGTTGCTAAAAATCCTTACCAAGATTGGCTGAATGATCAACAAATCCATTTATCAGAATTACGCTGCGAACAGGAAGCACACGGTTTCCATCCTGGATCTCTGATTCATCGCTTAAAGGCATTTGGTTATAGCACTGAAACTTTGCAATTTATGCTCCTACCTTTAGTGAGCGAACTGCGTGATCCAGTCGGCTCAATGGGTAATGATTCAGCATTGGCCTGCTTAAGCGACCAGTCACGCATTATTTACGATTATTTCAAGCAACTATTTGCCCAAGTAACCAACCCGGCGATTGACTCTATTCGTGAAGAAATAGTGATGTCACTACGTTGTTCAATTGGACCTGAAGGTAACTTACTCAGTAACAAGCCAGAAAATGCCCATCGTTTGGTAATTGATCATCCAATTTTAACCAATGAAGAAACCGCAGCTCTACGTCACTGTAACTTCCGTGGTTGGACTTCTAAGACTATTGATATTACTTATGATATCAACAAGGGTAGAAAAGTATCTGAATTACTAGATGATATTTGTGCGCAAGGTTCACAAGCCATTAAAGACGGCCATTCTTTGGTGATTTTATCGGATCGCAATGTTGGTGAAAATCGCGCAGCAATCAGCGCGTTGTTGGCCTCTTCCGCACTACACAGATATTTAGTAGCCAGCCATGAGCGCACTCAAGTTGGCATTATTGTTGAAACTGGTGAAGCACGTGAAGTGCATCACTTCTGTCTACTCACTGGTTTTGGTGCAGATGCGATTAACCCGTATTTAGCCTTTGAGGCGCTGTGGCAAGCTAGACGTGACGAGATGATCGACATCGAAAGTGATAAAGCCATTATCAAAGCCTATCGCAAGGGTGTGGGCAAAGGCATGCTCAAAGTAATGGCAAAAATGGGCATATCAACACTTGAATCGTACAAAGGTGCACAAATTTTTGAAGCCGTTGGTCTAGCACCAGAAGTGATGGAGAAATGTTTCTTTGAAACAGCATCTCGCATTAAAGGGGTTGGTTTTGATGTCTTGCAACTAGAAGTTGAAAAACGTCACCATGAGGCTTATCAAGCCATTGATCTTGATAATTTAGGTCATTACCACTGGCGTAGTGGCGGCGAAAAACATATGTGGGAACCGCAAACTATTGCAAACCTGCAACTCGCTGCACGCAATAATGATCAAGAGGCTTATTGGGCATTTTCTAAACGCTCGAACGAAGAAGGCACGCGTAACTGTGCACTTCGTGGCCTAATGTCGTTCAAAAAAGGCAATCCAATCTCAATTAATGAGGTTGAAGATGCCAAAGAAATTGTCAAACGGTTTGCCACAGGTGCAATGAGTTTTGGCTCAATCTCTGCTGAATCTCACGAATCATTGGCCATTGCAATGAACCGCTTAGGTGGTAAATCAAACACTGGTGAAGGTGGTGAAGATTCTAAACGTTGGACACCAGATGCGAATGGTGACTCACGTCGCTCTGCCATTAAGCAAGTGGCTTCAGGTCGTTTTGGTGTGACTATTGATTACCTAAACAATGCTGATGAAATCCAAATTAAAGTTTCACAAGGCGCTAAGCCGGGCGAAGGTGGTGAGCTTCCGGGCACTAAAGTTGATGAGGGTATTGCTAAGATCCGACACTCAACACCAGGTGTCGGCTTAATTTCTCCACCACCACATCATGATATTTATTCAATCGAAGATTTATCGCAACTAATTTTTGATCTTAAGCGTTCTAACCCTGCTGCACGTATTAGTGTGAAGTTAGTGGCTGAAGTTGGTGTTGGTACGATTGCTGCGGGTGTAACCAAAGCTAAATCTGATCACATTGTGATTGCGGGTCATGACGGTGGTACCGGCGCATCGCCATTAACAAGTATCAAACATGCGGGATTACCTTGGGAACTTGGTCTAGCAGAAACACACCAAACCTTGGTGATGAATGATTTGCGTTCTCGCGTAGTCATTCAAACGGATGGTCAATTAAAGACAGGTCGTGATGTTGCCATTGGCGTACTATTAGGCGCTGAAGAATTTGGCTTTTCAACTGCTCCGCTTGTAACCATGGGTTGTATTATGATGCGTAAATGTCACCTGAATACTTGTCCAGTAGGTATCGCTACGCAAGACAAAGAATTACGTAAAAAATTTACGGGCAAGCCTGAACATGTTGTGAATTATTTATTCATGGTGGCTGAGGAATTACGTCTGATTATGGCAGAACTTGGTTTTAAAACTGTAAATGAGATGATTGGTCGTGTTGACATGTTAGAAATGGATAAAGCAATTGAACATTGGAAACAAGGCTCTATTAATTTAGACGCTTTACTGATGCCTGCACAAAAACCAAACGATGACACTGGTACTTACCAAAGCATTTTGCAAGACCATCAATTAGAGTTACAGTTGGATAATGTCCTGATTGAACAATCTAAGGCTGCTATCGAGGGTAATGAATCAGTGCAACTCAACTCACCAATTAGCAATGTTGATCGCGCTGTTGGTGCGATGTTATCGTCGCATGTGGTTAAGACTCGAGGCGGTAATAACCTGAAAGAAGGTGCGATTCATATTAACTTCAAAGGCTCTGCAGGCCAGTCACTAGGTGCATTCCTAGCAAACGGCATCACCCTAGAAGTAGAGGGCGATGCCAATGACTATGTAGGTAAAGGTTTGTCAGGTGGCCGAGTGATTGTTTATCCACCAAAGAATTCTACCTTTAATTCGGTAGAAGAAATTATTGCGGGTAACGTGTGTGGTTATGGCTCAACTGGTGGCGAGATGTACCTATCGGGTCGTGTAGCAGAGCGTTTCTGTGTGCGTAACTCGGGCGTAGTTGCTGTGGTTGAGGGTGTTGGCGATCATGGTTGTGAATATATGACCGGTGGTCGCGCGATTATCCTTGGTGAAGTGGGTCGTAACTTTGGTGCCGGTATGAGTGGTGGTATTGCTTATATCTACAATCCAAACAACACTTTTGAGTCGATGTGTAATCCAGTCATGATTGATCTTGACCCAATGGATGATGAAGCACAAAAGGAACTTTTGCACTATGTATCAAATCATGCTCAGTTTACTGGCTCTGCTATTGCGCAGCATATTGTAGATAATTGGAACGAAGAATTACAGAATTTTGTTAAGGTGATGCCGAAAGACTTCAAACGTGTCTTGGCACAAAACGCCAAATAGCAAACCAAAAAAAGGCTGTGAAAACAGCCTTTTTATTACTTTTAATTAATGATACATTAGATAGGAATTGCATCAATCACATCCGCAGTTTCATCAATCGCAGCATCGATACTCTCACCCACGCCAGGTATCACTGAAATAATTGCTCCCGTGACTCGCATAGGTACAGTCACCACCTTGGTAAGTACACAGCCTGATAGCATAATGAGCGCAAATAGCAATGATGTCATTTTCAACATGATGAATTCCTTTCTAAAATGGTGAAGTGATAAGTATATTGATTTTTCTCATCAGGTGTGTGTGACTCTCGACTAATCTCAGTAAACTCACTACGATCAAAGCTAGGGAAGTGTGCATCGCCCTCAAACTCGCCTTCAATTTTAGTAATGTAGAGTCGATCAGCATTGGGTAGCATCTGCTCATAAAAAGAAGCACCGCCCATCACCATCACTTCATCATCATTTTTAGCTAGCGTAAGCGCAGCATTAATACTACTAACCACTTCACAACCTTCTGCTTGAAAGTCGGTATTGCGACTCACAATCACATTACGACGATTAGGTAATGGTCTGCCAATAGATTCATATGTTTTACGACCCATAAGTACTGTTTTACCCGTGGTGGTTTTTTTGAAATAACCCAAATCAGCTGGTAAGTGCCAAGGCAAAGCGTTATCTTTGCCAATCAACTGGTTGTCATCCATGGCCACAATAATAGATAATCGCATAGAAGAAGTCTTGAATAAAGTAAAATGAGTTCTATTTTACAAATACTGTCAACGCTAGTGTCATTAATTCTTGCCTCATCTTCACCTTTCAGAAAAGAGCTACTAGCTAAGCTTGGGCTTGAGTTTTCAGTACATGCACCTGATATTGATGAATCACAACAAGCAGGTGAAACCCCTAAGCAGTTGGTGTTTCGCTTAGCGCAAGAAAAAGCACATAAAGTAGCTAAAACCCAAAGCGGTCTCATTATCGCCTCAGACCAAGTTGCCACTCTTTCTAGTGGTACTCATGCTGATGATGCAATTTTAACCAAACCACACAACCATGAAAATGCGGTTAGGCAGCTCCAACAAAGTTCTGGAAATACGGTTACTTTTCTTACAAGTTTATCACTTTTAAATACAAATAGCGGCAAGATACAAACAATTGTTGAAACTTTTAAAGTTGTTTTTAGAACCCTGAGTGCTGAACAAATCGACAACTATCTTAAAAAAGAGCAGCCCTACAATTGCGCTGGTAGTTTCAAATCTGAAGCACTCGGCATTAGCTTGTTTGAACGCCTAGAAGGTGACGATCCAAACACGTTGGTTGGGCTGCCACTTATTCAACTCATCAAAATGCTAGAAAATGAAGGCGTTGATATCTTAGCAAACTAAAGATGCCACACCTCTATCTTCAGGATACCCACCCTTTTCAATCAGGACAAAAATTTTATTGGGGCTCACTATACGGCAGTGCACAAGCCTTAGCACTGATTGAATTCGTCAAAAAACAAAATCAAGTTGTGTTGGTTATTGCCAATGATATTACCCACTATGATTATTTGTACAAATCTCTTAATTTTTATAATGATGGTTTGGATATTCTCAGATTTGACAACTGGGAAGTACTGGCTTTTGATCATTTTTCCCCTCATCCAGACATTACCTCTAGTCGATTATCTACACTGTCTAAATTACAAAACCTGAAGCAAGGCATTGTCATCACCACATTAGAGTCCTTATCTCAACAACTGTGCCCGTTAGAGTTCAGTCATAAATATAGTTTTAGTTTGCAAACTGGTGATGAACTAGACACTCAGACCTTTGCTGAGAAATTACTCAAAATCGGTTACAACCGTGTATCCACAGTGATGGAGCACGGTGAATTTAACATTAGAGGATCACTAATTGATCTGTATCCAATGGGGGCTAGATCACCTTACCGCCTTGACTTATTCGACCAAGAAATTGAATCTATTCGCACTTTTGACACTTCAACACAGCGCTCAGTCGATGTCACAGACCAAATTTCACTCCTACCTGCTAGAGAATTCGCAACCGACCAGGATAGTATCGAAATTTTTAAAACTAACTATCTAGAGGTCTTTAACAACAACGATGATT
>DTVJ01000038.1 GCA_012963565.1 Piscirickettsiaceae bacterium | reverse complement strand
CATTCGCAGGTTGTTTAGGTGTAATGAAAGATGTTAAACGTAACAAGTACACTCAAAAAGCGGATATTAAAGCTGACTGTTCAGTTGATGGTAAAGAAGTATACAAACTTAAATCAACAGCTAATGACGCTAACTGGTGGTATGACAATCGCGTAAGTTATATTGATGCTAAAACATTCGCTGACTACCGTACTGAATACTTTAAAGGTGGCAATCATGTTAAAACTATTGATAGAAGTTGGGTCTCAGCAGGTTTAAGTGATCCACGTTCTAGCTATTGGGGTTACTGGTATGGTACTACACTAGCAACAGGTCATGAGACTATGGCGTTCATTCCTTCTAATGTAACTAAAGTTAATCATAAGTATAAGAAAAAGAACCTATGGTCTACGAGTACGTTAAAGAAGATGCCTAAGAAAATTAAATAAATTCAATAAGATCTAGCTTGCTAGGTCTTTTGTATGTAAGAAAAACATATTAAAAACAGAGGAAATAAAATGAAAAAACAAAATATAACATTATCGTTAGCATTAGCAGCGGTATTTACAAGTTCAGTAGTCTTTGCTGAAGCCGAAGTAACCGGTAAGATCGTGCATGAAAGTGCAGCATATACTGGGGGCGGCTTGGGCATTGGTGCAGCAACAACAGTAACACAAACAGGTGATTCACATGGCAGAGATATATTTAAAGTAGCAACACACGCAAAAGTTTTTATTGATGGTGATGTTACTGATTCAGCCACTTACCATGTTGAACTAAATGCATTTGCTGACCTTGGTGATGATGCTGTTGGAGATTATGATTCAAATGAATCATACACACAGCGTGATTTCCTTCGTGAAGCATATGTGGATACAGAATTTGAAGGTGTTTCATTACGTGTTGGTAAGCAACAGGTAGTATGGGGTACAGCTGATGGTATGAAATTACTAGACTCTATCAACCCAACCGACTTTTCTGAAATGGCACAAAATCAAATGGAAGACTCTCGTTTGCCAATTTGGATGATTAACGCTGAGACTGAAACAGGCAATGGTGGAAGTGTGCAACTTATTCTTTCTGAAGCAAGAGGCAATAAAATTGCTGGAATGGGAATCGCGAGTGCAACAGCAGCAACATCGCACACAAATGGAGATTCAGGTCATGCATTTATTATGAAGGGTGCAGATACTCTAACAGGTAAGGTTCATGGTTTTGTGAACATGGCTCCAGCACTTGGTAAAGTGGCAACATTCTTTGCTTCTGGCGGTCAAGGTTTAGGTAGTATCACAGCACTTGCAGCAAATGGATTAAATGGTATGGCAAATCTTACATCGGCGTACGCTGATGATACTGTAGCTGAATTTGTTGGCGACTATGCCTTAAATAAAGATCTAGGTGCTGCTGCTACTGCTGTAGCAGGTTCATATTCTGATTTTAGAGCATTATGTGGCAATGGACAGGATACTACACTTTGTGATGCATACGGATTAGATGCAATTGCCGAAGCAGCAGGACAAGGTGGAAACCAAAATGTAACTAACTTGATTGATGCAAATACATCAGGTGTTTCAAATACCCAAGCTGGTTGGAATACTGGTACTGAGTCGAATTCATTGTTTGAGTATATGGATCAGGCAACATTTGGTACATTTGCCGCGTTTGTTAATATGGAATCAAAGTATCTAGTTGTAGACGCATCTGGTGTTAATTCAGCATTAAAATACACAGGCGCATTAGATGGTTTAAATTATTCATTGAATTATCTTAATCGTGATGATGCTATGCCATACGTTGATGTGTCGTTCCAAAACACAGCTGGTAATACTTTGACTATGGATCACTCAGCGACCAATAACACGGTTACGTTATACACTGATTCATCTAAAGGTACCGCTCATAATGTTAACACCCATGGTGCTGCTGTAATGGTAATGACTGAGAAACACGCACCAATCCAATCATTCGGTGGTTCATTTGATACAGCAATTGAAACAGCTGCAGTAGGTCCAGTGGTGTTAAGAGGTGAATTTATGTACGATAAAGACGTGATGACGCCAGTTGTAGATAAAGCTTATCTTCGAATAGGTCATGCAGTGAAAGCATTGACGAATCAAAAAGGTGATCGCTTTAGTTATGTTTTAGGTGCTGATATTACGCGACTAACAAATATGATGGTAAGTGCACAATTTATCCAAATAAGAAACTTGGATTTTGTTGATAGTACTACAACAATTGATGCTTCTGCATCAGGTATTGAAACTGTAACAGGTGCAAGATATACTGCTAATCCAGCAACGATGCATATGACTAATGGCCTGATGAAAGCAGAGGAGAATACAGAGTTTGTTTCAGTATTCTTGTCTAAGCCGTTCGGCGCATCAGGTGAGCATAGATGGAATAACATCACTATGTATGAAGAAAATGGTGGTCTTTGGAATCGTCTAGATGCTGAATATTCAATTGATGATGACACTCAAGCGACAATTGAGTTAAACCAATATTGGGGTAATGAAGATACTCAGTTTGGTCAATTAGCTGAATCATCTAATATCCAAGTTGGTATTAAATACTCTTTCTAAGAATATTTAATAATCAGAAAAAAAACCCGAGTTATCTCGGGTTTTTTTTTATTTCAATATAAATAATAATTTAATAATATAGTCATAAACGAACTTTAATTAGATTTAAAACCAAAAGTAAGATAAACTTTTAGTTTTTAGATTTATAAAAAATACTGGAGAACAACTA
>DTVJ01000037.1 GCA_012963565.1 Piscirickettsiaceae bacterium | reverse complement strand
TAACCTCGGATAACATCTCCACCCACACTAGATGGCATTGCTTGATTAAAAAATAGACCTGACCACAAAATCTGCAGTGTGTTTTTATAGTCAAGCATTATCTTTTGGCATTTAAGTACGAATTGCCAGCGGGTAGTTGCAATAAAGACTTGAATAGTTAGCAAAATCATGGCGTAGATGATCATCGTAATATCTACATTCTTTAATATGTTAACAATCCCCTTAAAATCAACTTGGTTGATTAAGAAAGTAATTAACCCCAATGAGACGATAACCTTAAGTAAAACTGCGATTTTTTTATTCATATTTTAAATAATGGTTTTTCTCAATTAGAGTCAAGCCATGCTTGAAACATTAATACACTCCATAATTGGTATTGTTGATTTTTTTTTCCACTACTGTGTTGCTCCCAGACCTTTCTTACCTGTTTTACATCAAAATATCCTCCATTTTTTAGCTTTTGTTCAGATAGAAGATCTTCTGCCCATTCTTGTAATGGCCCTTTCAACCATTCTCCCACCGGAATACCGAAACCACTTTTGGGGCGTTCAATTAAATTTCTAGGAACATATCTATCCAAAAGCTCTCGTAAAATCCATTTACCAGTTCCTTGGTGAATTTTCATAGAGAGTGGGAGTTGGGCGGCAAACTCCACGATACGGTGATCTAATAGTGGAACTCTAGCCTCTAAGCTATGGCCCATCGCAGCCCGATCTACCTTAACCAAGATATCATCAGGGAGATAAGTGACGGTATCAAGGTGAGTCATACGCTCAGTAAAACTACCTCCAATATCCCAAAGTTCTTTATGGCTATCTACCAAATCATGGCTATCGCCGCTTAATAGTGGAATAGGATCAGGCCATATTCTTACTAGCGTTGCATATAACTCTCTCTCACCACTCTGCTTCAATAACATGGCTATTTTGTGAATTTTCTCACCAGGATGACGGACCCGTAGTTGCCGTGGCAGGAATGGATCTATGATTTTAAAAAAATAATCCCAACCACTAGGCGAAGCAGATTCAATCAATACTGCGAGTGCTTTACGAACTATCTTAGGAAAAATCTGCATCTTATGTAGTAGTGTTGGTGTCCATTGGTGCCGGTTATAGCCTGCAAATAGTTCATCACCACCATCGCCTGAAAGTGCAACCGTGACGTTCTGTTTAGCTAAAGCGGAAACCAGTAAAGTTGGAATTTGGGAAACGTCCGCAAATGGTTCATCATAATAGCCTGGTAGTTGAGGAATTAAAGAGAGCGCATCATCTGCAGTTACAATCCACTCGTGGTGGTCACTACCCAGATGATTTGCCACAGCACGCGCATCGCTCGACTCGTCATAAGCAGAATTTTCAAACCCAATGGTAAAACTCTTTATCGGATGATCAGAAATAGCTTGCATTACAGCAGCTACACTACTAGAATCCACTCCACCAGAGAGAAACGCCCCTAGAGGTACATCTGCCAAACTTTGCCCTTGAATTGCATCGTGTAGCAACTTGTCTAAGTGGTCAACAGCATCTACACGACTACCTGTAAAAGGATTTTTTCTGGCCTGCTGAGAAACCTCTTGCAGTGACCACCAACATTCCTCTCGCTCACTCCACCCCCCATTATCATTCTTCTTAAGTTGTAAGAGATAACCGGGACGTAACTTGAAAATCCCTGGATGAATAGTTAGTGGTGCTGGAATATAGTTATAGCGTAGCAGATTAGCCAAAGCATCTCGCTCTATACCACCTTGCCAAGCTGAATGTTGACGTAATGATTTTAACTCTGAACCAAAAAGAAAGGTGCGCTTGGCACCTTTTCCTTGCCAACCGTAATAAAGTGGCTTCTCTCCCATTCGATCTCGCACTAACGAAAGCGTTTGTTCTTTTTTATCCCAGAGGGAAAATGCAAACATTCCAATACAGCGCTGTAGTGTTTGTTTAATGCCCCAGGATTCAATTGCTGCAAGTAGCACTTCCGTATCTGAACCTCCACGAAAAATCACCCTAGCTTGGAGCAACTCCTTTTTTAATTCCTGATGATTATAAATTTCGCCATTGTAAGCAATCACAAAACGACCACTTGTAGAAGACATAGGCTGGTGCCCCTGTGCAGAGAGGTCAATAACCGAAAGACGTCGATGCGAGAGCCCCACGCCACAATTATTATCAAACCAAACACCAGAATCATCTGGCCCACGATGAGCAAGCTGATCTCCCATCTGTTGTAGTAGAGTTAAAGGGTCGCCCCAGTTAGGGTTAAAATTAAGAAAACCGCTAAAACCGCACATTTTTATTGGTGATTTTTAAAAATACTTTGTTCAAAATCCCCACTCCTTCAAATACTCTTTTTTAATCTTATCCATCGAATAGTTCTCTTTAATTCTTTTACGTGCCTGTTTCCCTGCTGTTTTTCGCTCTTGTTTATTCTCTATTAACTGCAGGAGTGAGCTAGCTATACATTGGTCATCTCCTATTGGACAGACTCGTCCATATTTACCGACAATATATGCTGAATCTCCCACATCGGTTACAACACAAGGCACTTCAGATGCCATCGCTTCTCCAATCACATTAGGAAACCCTTCGCCCCAGGCTGAGGAAGAAACAACTATATCTAACGCTGACATTATCTTTGGAATATCTGACCGCTCGCCTAAAAAACGAATCGCTAGATTGTTACTCAGCTCACTTGTAACACCGTGGCCAATTAATAAAAACAACACCTCTTGCTTACTGCC
>DTVJ01000036.1 GCA_012963565.1 Piscirickettsiaceae bacterium | reverse complement strand
CATCAGACCACTCGGTATGTAATACCTTAATTATCTTATTCACTAAACATCTCCTGAATATTTTTCTTGATAATGTCAATATTCAAAGACATTAAACAATCGCTTACTTTGGTTCCATTGCATCCATCTTGGCCACAAGGTTGACAACCTCTACTTTCAGCAAAAACTCTATGTTTACCCATAATTTGAAAACCATTTCTTTCAGTGTAAGTAGATTGCATCATGTCATTATCCCACGGACCCCAATGATCGGTGCCACTTGGGCCAAAAAATGCGAAAACTGGTGTATCGTTTGCGGCACTCATATGCATAATTGCTGTATCTACACCGATAAACAGTTTGGCCTTTTTATTGAGTGCTGCAGTTTGTTTTAATGATAACTCACCCGATAGATTAATTGGATTAGATTGACATAAACTTAAAATGCTATTAATCTTGTCAATCTCTGCCTGTACGGGCGCAGCAGTGATAATAACTTTTGTATTTAACTCTGTCTCACAATAATCAATGATTTGTGCCATTGTTTGATCAGCAATACATTTAAACAACCAACGTGATACTGGGTGAATATGGATAAATTGCTGAATTTTAGATAATTTATCGTCCATAAAATATTCATCATTTTTGTCACAATAAATTTCCACTTTTTTGTTGTTAATAGGAATATCTAGAACTCGCAGTGGATCCAAATTGGTTTCAAGCGTGTGTCTAAAGGCTTGCTTGGGCAAATGATGTGTAAATGCATTTTTAAGTATCCGGTTTTTGTTGGGGTAGCCGATACGAATTGGCGCCCCAGTTAGCCAGGAAATTTGCGCACCTCGATCACCCTCAGTTAAATTAATTACCATATCGTAACGTTCTTTTCTAAAAGCAAATGAAAACCGTATTTCTTGTAAAAGTTTTTTTACTAGTGACAAGGATTTAATTAAATCTCTATCGTAAATAATCAGTTTGTTGATATTCGGATTTAGACTGACCATTGGCTCAGTTCCTTTATTAACAGCTACATTAATTTGGGACTCTGGATAATATTGTTTTAAGTTGCTCAGCAAAGGAGTTATTAATAACACATCTCCAATATTGCGAAATTTTAAGATTAAGATCTTCACTAAACTATCATCTCGTTAATATTTTTCTTAATAACATCAATATTTAATCCCATTAAACAATCACTAACTTGATTATTATCACAACCATCATTGTTGCATGGCAGGCATGTCCTTACATCAGAAAAAACGCGGTGTTTGCCGTTTACTTGTAGGCCACCATTTCTATGATAGTCAGCTTGCTCGAGATCATTCTCCCAAGGACCCCATGTATCTGGCGCAGTCGGTCCGAAAAATGCCAATGTAGGAACATTATTAGCTGCACTGATATGCATGATTGCTGTATCTACACCAATAAAAAGTTTGGATTTACTATTAAGTGCAGCGATTTGTTTTAAGGTAAACCTTCCACCAAGATTAATGGGTTTAGATTGACAGAGTTTTAAAATATTATCCAATTTATCTAACTCTCTTTGAATGGGTGCAGCAGTAATTACCGCCCTGATATCCAACTCTTGCTCACAATAATCAATAATCTGAGCGGTGGTTTGAATATTCACATCCTTAAACCAACCTTTAGAAAATGGGTGAATATGGATAAATTGCTTAACACCTGACAGTTTCTTAGCAACAAACTCGTCATCTCCTTGACTCCAAAAAATTTCAACTTGTTTGTCAATGATAGGAATATTGAGTAATTTAAGAGAATCTAAATTAATTTCAACAGTATGCCTATTGCCCCTTTTAGGCAATAAGTGTGTGTATGCACTTCTTAAAAACTGACTGGAGATGGTTGAGCTACCTACTTTTGTCTTTGCACCACTAACCAAAGTAATAAATGCACCACGATCACCTTCGTCTAAATCGATCACAAGATCGTACTGTGCCCGTCTGATCTTTTTAAGCAACTGAATATTTTTTGATAATCTTTGTAGTTTGGATAAACTCCTATACGATTCCCTTTTATACTCAATCACTTGATTGATGTTTGCATTAAGGGTCAACATATGCTCAGTACCTTCATTCACCATTACGTCAATTATTGAATCAGAATAATATTCTTTGAAGTTTCTAATCAAAGGTGTTATTAGCAATGTATCACCAATTGTTTGCACTTTAAGGATTAATATTTTCACTTACTATACTTCCAAAAAGTGTATTGTGCGTAGAGTTTTGCAATAGTAAAACCGTGCCAACCATCCAAGAATCCCAACTTTATAAAATAGAGCTTAAAGAAAGTCCAGGGTGGACTTATAAACGCTTTAATTCTATTTTTCTTTTTATGACTTAGTGCTGCATATTTTTTTTGCTTAGTAATGAATTCATCAATAGTTTCATAAGCCAAGTGAATCATGTGATTTTTTAATTTTGCAATCGTACCTTTAATTTGCACACTTTCATGCACAGAAACCTCATTAAATTTTCCTTTATTTTTATTAAAAAGGCGAATACTATAATCCGGATAAAGACCACAAGTCCTAATGTCCTTACCAAAAAAATTATTTAATCTAGCAACATGATATCCGTCGGCAGTAGGATTTTGTAGAATAGTTAATATTTCCTGTTGTAGTTCGATTGTAATTCTCTCATCAGAATCCAATACAAACACCCAATCATACATAGCAAGCTCGATGGCTTTGTTTTTTTGTGGACCAAATCCTAACCACTCCTGATGCTCTACATTTGCACCTAG
>DTVJ01000035.1 GCA_012963565.1 Piscirickettsiaceae bacterium | reverse complement strand
TAGTATGGGCACTCAAGCGAAACCATACTCCCAATTAAAAAAATGAAACTTATAATTGTAGTAAATGAGCTTCGGTTTTTCCTTTCTCATCGTTTGCCAATTGCACTTGCTGCTAGAGATGCAGGTTATGAGGTTCATATTGCATCTCGCTCAGGTACGATTGATGAGGTTGAGCAATTAAACCAAGAATTGCTTCAATTCCATCCTATCAGTTTTCATAGAAGTTCAATGGGGCTTTGGCAAGAGCTTGAAACACTTAGGGAATTGCGGAGACTATATAAGGAAATTCAACCTGATATTGTTCATCATGTCACAATCAAACCAGTGCTTTATGGAACTTTAGTAGCACGTTGGGTAGGTGGTATCCAAATTTTGAATGCAATCTCAGGGTTGGGTTATTTCTTTATCGCGCAAGGGTGGAAATCATCCATTAGAAAAACATTATTATTATGGGTGTATCGCGCAATACTTCATAGTAAAAAAGTCTGGATATTGTTTCAAAATCCGGACGATCAGGCTTTATTTGCTCAGTATAAAATCATCTATCCAGAACATGCATTTAAAATCAAGGGTTCCGGTGTTGATCTTCAACAATTTGCATGTAGTTCTATCCCTAAAGGTAGGATTAAAATCATTCTAGTTGCTCGAATGTTGTGGGATAAAGGCGTTGGAGAGTTTGTAGAATCAGCTACTGCATTAACGCAGCAAAGACTAGATGCGGATTTTCTCCTAGTTGGGTCAGTAGATCCAGGTAATCCAGAATCAATATCTGTGGAGCAACTTGAAGAGTGGAACAGATCGGGTGTTGTTAAGTGGCTTGGAGAACGAGCAGATATTGCCCAGTTATTAGCCGAATCACATATTGCTGTACTTCCATCGTATCGTGAAGGCCTACCAAAATCCTTAATCGAAGCAGCAGCAGTTGGTCGACCTATTGTTACCACAGATGTTCCAGGCTGTCGTGAAGTGGTAAAAGATGGAGAAAACGGTTTTCTTGTACCTGCAAAAGATGCAAAAAAATTAGCAGTGGTAATCCAAAAATTAATTAATAACCCGAAATTACTAACCAGTATGGGAAAGAAAAGTAGGTTAATGGCAGAGCAAGAATTTTCCATACAGCAGATAGTGGAACAAACATTAAAGTTGTATGAGACCTTAAAAGAGTTATAATTAGGGTCAGACCCTTATCCAAAGTAAAACAACTTACCTAAAAAATGAAAATACTCATAACAGGACAAAACGGATTTATTGGTAAGGCGCTATTTAAACTACTCCAACAACAGAAGCATCAAGTACGGGGCACGGTGCGTAACAAGCAAAAAATACAGAAAAATAGAGATATTGTAGTACTGGGAAATATTGGCCCTACAACAGACTGGATGTCAGCTCTTACAGGTATAGAAGTGGTTGTTCATCTTGCCAATCGGGCTCATGTTATCAATGAGAAAGTTAGAGATCCACTGACTATTTTTAGAGAAGTCAACGTGGCTGGCACCATTCAGCTTGCGAAACAGGCAGTTGAGTCTGGCGTTAGGCGTTTTATCTTTGTTAGCAGTATTAAAGTAAATGGCGAACAAACTAGCAAACATCCATTTACCGTAAATGATAAACCAAATCCACAAGACCCTTATGCAATCTCTAAACTAGAGGCGGAAAATGCACTACGTGAAATTGCTAAGCAGTCATCTATGGAAGTTGTCATTATCCGCCCTCCGTTGGTGTATGGACAAGGGGTAAAGGGTAATTATCAACGCTTAAGCCGTTTAGTAAAGTTAGGCGTACCACTTCCATTCGCTTCAATAAAAAATAAGCGCAGCTTAATTTCTTTGGAAAATTTGATTCATATTCTAGCTAAAGCTGTCACTCATCCAGCGGTAGCTAATCAAACTTTACTGGTTTCAGATGGGGAGGATCTTTCTACTCCACAATTGATTGAAAAAATCGCAGACTCAATTGGAAAACCGGCACGACTTTTTCATTTTTCACCTAAACTTCTTAAAATAGTAGGAAAATTAACAGGACAGCGTAAGGTGATAGATCGTCTATGTGAAAACTTACAAATAGATGGAATCTCTAATTTAGGGTCTGACCCCAAATCACCTATAAAAAAAAGATAAAGGAAACAAATGGCGAGACAACCAAGATTTAGAATAGCAGATATTGCGCAACTCATTACCCAGCGTGGTAATAATCGACAGGATGTTTTTTTCTCTGAACAAGACTATCTTTATTACCTTGATGTGCTTAATGAAACTGCCATAAAGTATAAATGCCAGATCCATGCCTTTGCCTTAATGAGCAATCATATATATATCTTAGCTACTCCCACCACACTAGACGGAATTAGTCAATTAATGAAAGGAGTTGGCCAGCGCTATGTATCCTACATTAATAAGCTAGAAAAACGCACTGGCACATTGTGGGATGGTAGGTACAAGGCATCACTGGTCGAAGATGGTCATTATCTAATAGCTTGTATGCGCTATATTGAAATGACACCAGTGCGATCAAAGATAGCAAAAACACCAAAAAATTATCAATGGTCCAGCTATCGAACTAATGCGCAAGGGAAGGATGCAGGGGTAAAGATTACACCACACGAGAGTTACAGTGCACTTGTTCAATGGTCTGATAAGAATGACAAAGATGTGCAAGAGGAATACAAGCAGCTAATCAGAGAGCAGATCAACGAGGAAGAGTTGCAAAAAATTAGCAAGGCGAGTGATAGCTGTTTAGTTTATGGCAGTAAAGAATTTCAACAAAGTATCAAA
>DTVJ01000034.1 GCA_012963565.1 Piscirickettsiaceae bacterium | reverse complement strand
GGATTGATGCGAAACACCAACTCTTACCCGATGCAATCACCCTGCCTTTAATTGCAATTGGCTTGGTATTTAACTACTTATTTGGATTTGTTGAATTTACCGATGCATTAATTGGTGCCACTATTGGCTATTTAACGTTGTGGAGTATTTTCTGGGCGTACAAACTCATAAAAAAAGTTGATGGCATGGGCTATGGTGATTTTAAGCTTGTGGCCGCACTAGGCGCTTGGTTTGGCTGGCAAAGTTTGCCAATGTTGCTTCTAGGTGCTTCAACATTAGGTATTGTTTATTTTTTACTAGCAATTAAAGATCGCAATCAAGCTTTTGCTTTTGGACCTTTTCTAATTATTTCAGCACTGGTGTGGCTGTTTCTTACTTATTAAAATAGACTACGATAAACCAACTTAACATCATTTGCTTGCCAATTAACCGCATTGAGTTTTTGAGCTGGATCACTTGATAGCAAATGGAAAGTATGCACACCGCTGGCTGAATAATTGTATCGACTGAGTGTCAAACTTAAGCTGCTAAAATCAGACACTGCATGCTCATAGCCGACGACAATCTTTTTGCCATTGCCACTACCCGTTTGTGTCATGCTCACTGGATGCTTTAGATCTGAACGCAAGTTCCAATTGGTATGGCCATTCAAATCGATATCTTGATGAGTGTAATTTAACGAATATACATCATCTTTATTTTTATAACTCAAGCCTATGCTAGCTTGAGGCCCTTTCCAATTTGACTGGTACAAACTATCTAGCCCTTCAAGACTGGCCGATCCAATCACTTGATTACCGTCGTACATTTTTAGGTGTTGTCTATGATAACTATAACCCAAACTGGTATCAATCCTTAATTTTGGTGAAATGATGTGGCTTTTTCCATAATTCAAATCTAAATCAAGCATGTAGCCTTTACCAGCATTATTAACTGATCTGGAAAACTCCCCTTGTCTGTTATCTAAGTTGTAGTCAGAATCTTGATTTTCACCAGAATACACTTTGCCATATTCACCAGAGGCTTGCAGAAAATAATTACCCTCTGTCCAAATGCCACCAAGTGACAGCTGCTTGGATTTAATATTACGCCAAATCAATTCAGAAATAATATTGGGATTTTCACCCTGCAGATTTCCCGCAATATTCCAATCAACTGTTGTATTGCGCTCACCAATTCCGTAAGTAATGGTAGATTCAACCTCTTTTGCAGGTGAATTTAATGAGTATAGTGATAAAAGGGCTATAATAAAGTTTCTAGTCATAGTTAATAATAGTTAAATTTCATTTATTGTAACAATAAGCCGTGTATATAAAAAAATATCAACAAATTAATAAAAAGATTGCACTGGTCAGCACTTTTATTTTGATAATTTTTAGTGCATCGATTATATCTAAGCTGGTCTGGCAGGTGTTAGAAAAAGACCCTGACAATAACCACTTCAACAAGCCAACGATTCAGCATAATTCCGAAGTAGTGCTTTTGCCAAGCAATCTTTTTGGTGCGCTTAATTCAACTATAAAACAACAGTATGACAATATTAAAAACACTCGACTAAATCTCTCATTATCAGGCATCTTAAATCAAAATCAGCAATCACTTGCAATTATCAAGCAAGGCAATGGTAAAGATAAAATATACAAAATAAATGATCTAATCGACTCGTCAACATCAATTAAAGAGATACATGCAAAGTATGTGATCCTATCTCGAAATGGAAGTTATGAAAAACTGAGCATAAAACACAATAAAATTGATTTTTCAAAAAATAAAAAAACCTACAAACCATCCTTAATTAGTAAATCTAATAGAGTAAAAATCATGGGGTATTTGCAGCAATTAAACACCAGTCCGCAAAAGCTATTGTCAATTGTTTCTGTGAAGCCCAACTATACAAACAATGGTATGCGCGGTTTTATTATCTCTCCTGGTGCTGAGCGTCAATTATTTTCCAAACTGGGTTTTAAAAACAACGATGTTATCACTAGCATAAACGGCACAGAATTAAGCAATCTTTCGCAGGCTATTAAGCTAAGAAAAGAACTCTCTAAACAAACGTACTTTGACTTTACGATTGAACGCAAAGGTCAAACACTTTCACTATCTGTTAATTTAAATCAATAACCTTATGAAAAGCCTACTAATAACTTTAAGCGCACTACTCTCTTTATCTGTTAACGCACTGACACTTAATTTGAAAAACATGGAAATGGTGACATTAATCAACACCGTCTCTCAAGTTACTGGGAAAAACTTTATTGTAGACCCTAGAGTAAAAGGCAAAGTTAATGTTGTTAGCACTACCGAGATTGATGATGATGAATTCTATCATTTGTTTTTATCAATTTTACAGGTACATGGCTATATTGCTGTTGAGGGTGATGGTTTTGCTAAGATATTACCGCAAACACACATTAAAAATAACAGTGCCATGCTTTCTGCTACAGCCAATGACCATATTGTAACCACTACTATTCCGATTCTCAATGTTGCAGCAAACCAGATGATTCCAGTGTTGCGTCCTATCATTTCTCAGCATGGTCATTTAGCCTCGTACACACCTTCCAATACAATCATTGTGACCGACACCCAGGCTAACATTGCCCGCCTAAAAAATGTTATTAGCCAACTAGATAAAGAGATTGACGAAGATTACGAAGTAATTACACTGGAAAACGCCTCTGCCGATGAAGTAGCTAAAGTAATTAAATCACTACTACCTGCCAACACAAAACAAACTAGCAACCCATTAACCATTGCTGTTGATCGTCACAATAATCAGA
>DTVJ01000033.1 GCA_012963565.1 Piscirickettsiaceae bacterium | reverse complement strand
TGGAGGAGCCCGGGGCAGAGCAGGTGTTTGAATTTGAGAACGGTTTGGTGCAATTAGTAGAAACCAGGGCTTATGCGGGCACACCTATTGTTGGGCATCCTATTAAAGAACTACATCAGCATTTACCAAAAACAAGAATACGTATTGTGAGTTTATATCGTAGTGGTAGAGCAATTCCAGCTTATGGCGATACCGTAATCAAAGATGGTGATCGTGTTTATTTTGTAACCAAAAAAGAAAGTGTTTCAAAGGTTTTAAAAGAGTTTAGACGACTAGATAGAGCTTATAAAAACATCATCATTGCTGGCGGTGGACGTATTGGACTTAACTTGGCTAAGTTTTTAGAAAAAAACCATCGAGTTCGTATCATTGAGATGAATAAAGAGCGGGTTGCTGAAATAGCTGAACAATTGGAAGACACTTTGGTATTACATGGCAATGCTTCTGACGAAGAATTGTTGTTGGAGGAGGGTATTGAAAGTACAGATTTATTCTTAGCACTCACAGATTCTGATGAAATCAATGTGATTGTTTCAATTTTGGCTAAGCGTTTAGGTGCGCATAAAACCGTTGCTTTGGTTAAGCGAAATGTTTATGAGGATTTGGCCGAACAAAGTGATGATGTAGACATGGTTATTTCACCTGATCAAATTACCACTAGTGGAATTTTGGCGCATATCCGTAAAGGTGATACGATGATGGTGCACTCATTGCGTCAAGGCAAGGCTGAGGCGATTGAGATCATTGTTCATGGCGATAACAAACACTCAGATGTTGTCGGTAAAACTGTTGAAGAAATTAATCTACCAGAAGGTGTAGTGGTGGGCTCAGTAGTGAGAAATAATGAAGTCATCATGGGCTCAAGAACACTGGTGATTGAAGAAAACGATCATGTGCTAATTGTGCTGAGTGATGTCAGTAAGATTCACGAGGTTGAGGCATTGTTTGAGGGATATTTTGACTGATGCAATATAGTATCGTTTTTAAAACCATTGGTTTATTATTAATGGTATTTAGCTTAACGCAAATCCCACCAATAATTGTTGACTTTATCTATGATCAGAATGAAATGCAGTCTTTTATCTTTGCTTTTTCACTGACACTATTCAGTGGATTAATTTTATGGCTGCCATTTAGAAATATTAAAAAAGATTTTAGAATTCGAGAAGGCATCTTGGTTGTCGTGAGTTTTTGGTTTGTGTTGTCGTTATTTGCGACCATTCCATTTTTACTTTCTGAGTCATTGAGAATGTCATTTGGTGATGCTTTTTTTGAGTCGATGTCAGGTTTAACAACCACGGGTGCGACGGTAATAGCCGGATTGGATGATTTACCTAAAGCAATTTTGTATTATCGTCAGCAACTTCAATGGTTGGGTGGCATGGGTATTATTGTTTTAGCAGTGGCGATATTACCAATGCTAGGCGTGGGTGGAATGGAGCTTTATCATGCCGAATCTAGTGGTATTTCTAAAGAAAGACTCACACCGAAGTTGACTCAAACCGCCAAAGCTTTGTGGAAGATTTATATTAGTTTCACCATTGTTTGTGCGATTGGTTATTATTTAGCAGGTATGAACGCGTTTGATGCGATTGGACATAGCTACTCTACCGTGGCGATTGGTGGTTTTTCAACCCATGATGCTTCGATAGGTTTCTTCGATTCAAGTGCAATTGAAAGTGTGGCCATTGTATTTATGCTCTTAGCAGGTATTAATTTTTCATTACACTTCTTTGTCTGGCAAAAGAAGAACATCTTTACTTATTGGAAAGACTCAGAGTTTAAGACCTATTTATTTATCCTGTCCATAACAACAGTAGTAATTTTTATTTTTTTATTTGATAGTGGCTATTACATCAGTACGAGTGAGGCATTCAGACAGGCAATCTTCCAAACAGTTTCAATTGCCACGACTACAGGCTTTGCATCCACTAATTACTCACAGTGGCCATTCATATTGCCAGTACTGTTAATTTTTGCGAGTTTTATTGGTGCTTGTGCCGGCTCTACTGGCGGCGGTATTAAAGTAGTGAGAGTGTTATTAATGTTTAAGTTAGCAATGAAAGAGATTAAAAAGTTCATTCACCCTAATGCACATATTAATATCAAACTTAATCAGCGCAGTGTTCCTGAGCGTGTACTGGTATCAGTTTGGGGTTTTTTCTCATTGTACGTTATTGCCTTTATTTTTATTCTGATCGCACTAATGTTTACCGGTCTCGATCAAGTGAGTGCTTTTTCAGCAACAACAGCTTCGATTAATAATTTAGGTCCTGGCTTGGGCGAAGTAGCGGCTAATTATGGTGGTGTTAGTGATACAGCTAAATGGATTTTAAGCTTCTCAATGCTGTTAGGACGTTTGGAGATATTAACTTTAATGGCGTTACTACATAGGGCTTTTTGGCGTTTTTAAACTATTCAATTACAATGTTGTAACCAGGCAGAGTATTGAGTAATTGCTTGCCGTAGAATTTTGATACCAAACGGTTATCAAAAATGGTGATTTTTCCAGTATCAGTTTCAGCACGAATCAATCGACCACAGGCCTGAATCAATCTGAGCGAAGCGTCGGGTAGTGAAATTTCCATGAATGGATTTCGATTTTGAGATTGTAGGTAATCTTGTGTGGTTTTCTCAATCGGAGATGTTGGTACACTAAAACGCAGCTTAACAATCACCACGTGGGTGAGATTATCCCCTTTAAGGTCTACTCCTTCAGCAAAACTGTCAAGTCCAAAAATCACACTACCTTTGCCTTGTTTACGCAAGCTAAGATGTTTTTCTATGATGAGTTTTTTGGAGAATTCACCTTGAACAAATAAATCACAACCGAGTTTTTTTTCAACTAAATCAGCCACCATTTGCATTTGCTTGTTGGAGGCAAACAATACCAACGAACCCTCGTTACTATCAATGCGCTCTAGTAATTGAGTGGCAACTTCTTGTGTATGTTCATACACTTGTGTAGGGTTGTTTTTAAAATTAGCAACAATAAAATCTACCTGATCAAAACTAAAAGGAGAAGGTAAGCGTAGGTATTGGTTTTGTTCTTTAACCAAGCCTAATTGTTGATTTAATCGTGCAAAGCTCCCCAGCGATGTAAGTGTAGCTGAGGTTAATACCGCACCTGAGACCTTTGACCAGATTAAATTATTTAAATTATTGGATATGTCGATTTGTGCACTGTTGAGAATATAGTTGGTTTTTTTGTTGGCTAAGGTAGTTTTTTCAATCCAACGTGAGTGTGGTGGTTTTCCAGCTTCATCGATTTGCAATATAGACGAAAATAACAACAAGACAGAAGATAGATGTTGCTCACACTCTCCCAGTGCATTAGTAAGTGGGTCAGCAATAGTTTTATCCACCATCTTAATTTTTAGATAATCAGACCAAGACTCCTTTAAGGTTTCAAACTGTGTGTAAATAGCGCCAATGGTAGTAAGTAAGTTTTGGAAAATTGATTGTATGTGTGTATCAACCACACCTTGTTCAAAAAGATGAATATCTTCATCGAATTCTAAATCTTTAAATAGTTGTGTTAAGTCATTTAAATAATCATCAATTTGTTTGATTTTATCCTCAGGAGCATCTTGTTGCGTGAGTTTATATACTTGTTCACTCACACCCTGGGTTTGTCGAATCGTGGTCTTAATAAATTCAGTACTGGTGCTGAGTGAAAAATGTGATAAGGCTTTTTGATTAAGGTGATGCGCCTCATCAAAAATAAAGATAGATTCATCGACATCAGGCAATACGGTGTTGCCTGTACTTAAATCGGCCAAGATTAGATCGTGGTTGGCAACAATTACATCGGCTTTAGTGATTTGTTTTCTGGCCTTAAAAAAAGCACATTCATTGTAAAACTCACAGCTCTTTGCTGTACAAGTAAATCGATTACAAGCGACTTTTTGCCACAAAGACCCATCTGGGGTTCGCTCTAAATCATCAATTTCACCATTCCATTTTTTGTCAGAATAGTCTCCCAACATTTCACTGAGTTGATCCAGCTGATATTTGCCTGGAGGAGCATCCCATAATAACGCATTATCAAATAGTGAGTGATCATTGGTACTATCTTCGACAAAATTAATTAAATTACGCACACATACATAACGTGAACGGCCTTTAACTAAGGCATATTCAAAATCGACCGAACAATATTTCTGTACCTGAGGGATATCCTTGTTAAGTAGTTGCTCTTGCAGAGCCACGTTGGCACTAGAAACGATCAACTTTTTCTTATTGGCTTTAGCAATCGGAATAGCGCTTAGAAGATACGCCATGGTTTTACCGGTTCCCGTTGGCGCTTCAACGCACAAAATAGGGTTAGTGTCTGGGTATTCACCAGCCAAGGTTTTTGAAATCTCAGCAATCATTTTGTTTTGCGCTTGTCTGATCTTAAAATCAGGCATACCATTTTTAGCGGCTTCGAATGATTTACGAATTTGAGTTTTAAGCGTGTCGCTTAACACTATGATTTACGTTGTAAAGATAGGTCGCACAATAGAGTGAGCGCATTTTTATAATCAGATTCTGGTAGGGTGACTAATGATTTTTTAGCTAAGTCAGAAGCTTCCTGTGCCTTTTGTCGAGTGTAATCAAAGGCATTTACCGATGATAGAATTTCAATTACTTGATCAATATTAGAGTTATCCGCGTTTTCAATGGAACTGATGAGTAATGCATGATCTTTGCCTGAAGTATTCTCCAATGCATAAATCATTGGTAGTGTGGTTTTACCTTCAGCTAAGTCATCACCCACCTCTTTACCCATAGTTTTGGCATCCGATTCGTAATCTAGTACATCATCAATTATTTGAAAGGCACTGCCCAAATGTAAGCCATAGTCTCTAAGTGCTAATTCTTGTGTTTCGTCTGTATCAGATAAAATAGCGCCAATTTGTGTGGCAGCCTGGAATAAGCAAGCAGTTTTTCGTTCAATCACTTCAAAGTATTCAACTTCAGTGAGTTGTGCATTTTGACAATTTAGCAATTGTAATACTTCACCTTCAGCAATGCTGTTGGTGACCTTAGACAATATTTGCATAATACGCATGGAGTCAGGCTCAACCATCATCTCAAATGCACGTGAATAAAGAAAATCACCTACCAGCACGCTAGCAGCATTACCCCATACCTCGTTGGCGGTGTCTTGACCGCGACGAGTAGATGACTCATCAACAATATCATCATGGAGTAGGGTAGCTGTGTGAATCAGTTCAATCACTACCGCCATTAGGTGATGGTGATTACCCTCATAACCAGTTGCTCGAGCACAAAGTAGCAATAATAGTGGGCGTAAGCGCTTCCCCCCTGCGCCGATAATATAACTACTCATTTGATTGATCAGCGCAACGTTGGAACTTAGACGTTCAATCAGTACTTCATCAGTATGCTGTATGTCTGATTTTAATAGTGTACGGATATCATCAAAATTTTGCATGGGATTATTTTAACGTATTCGCCAGTAAATAAACTTCTTTAGATCTAGCTCTTGAGGCTTTTGGCTTGCGAATAGTGACCTTAACAAAGGCAGCCCTACAAGACTTAACAAAGGTGTCAAAACCATCGCCTTGAAAGACTTTAATAAAGAAATAACCATTAGGCGTGAGCGTTTTAATCGCCATATCTAATGCTAATTCACACAAGTACATTGATTTAGGAATGTCGACTGAGAGTTGACCACTCATATTCGGCGCCATGTCTGAGAGCACTACATCTATCTTATGGCCTTTGGTAAGATTTAGCAATTCTTCATAAACTACGTCTTCAGTAAAGTCGCCTTGAAGAAAATCCACTCCAGGAATCGGCTCAATATCGAGTATGTCGCTAGCAATTACTTGGCCTGATGTTCCTACCAATTTAATCGCTACTTGACTCCAGCCACCGGGGGCGGCGCCCAAATCCAAGACACGTGAACCCTGTTTGATAAATTTGTCTTTTTTGATGACTTCAGTTAGCTTGTAAACTGCACGTGAACGATACCCTTCTTTTTGAGACTTTTTTACATATTCATCACTCAGATGTTCGCTCATCCAGCGACCAGAGCTACCTTTTTTTGCCATGGGGAGTTAGACGTAATTTACATTAATAAATTCTAATATTATAAGAGAGTTAGGGGATAATAGTGTCTTTTCGTATTTTTACCTATTCGCATGACTAATAAATTAAGAAATATCGCTATTATTGCCCACGTTGACCACGGCAAAACTACTCTAGTTGATAAGCTTCTTGAGCAGTCTCAAACCTTTGATGATCGTTTTGAGTCAACTGACCGAATGATGGATTCTAACGATCTTGAAAAAGAGCGCGGCATTACTATTAGCTCAAAAAATACAGCAATTAAGTGGAATGGTTATCGCATTAATATTGTCGACACCCCAGGACACGCCGATTTTGGTGGAGAAGTTGAACGTGTGCTCTCAATGGTAGATAGTGTGCTTTTATTAGTTGATGCGCAAGAAGGCCCTATGCCACAGACTCGCTTTGTTACTAAAAAAGCTTTTGACCAAGGTCTTAACCCAATTGTGGTGATCAACAAGATTGATAAAGATGCAGCTCGTCCTGACTGGGTGATTGATCGAGTGTTTGATTTATTTGATCAGTTAGGCGCTACTGATGAGCAGTTAGATTTTCCTGTGATTTATGCTTCAAGTATTAATGGTTACGCTTCATTAGAAGATGATGTTCGTGAAGGTGATATGTTGCCAATGTTTGAAACTATTGTTGAAAAAGTTAAAGCACCAGATGTTGATGTTGATGCACCATTACAAATGCAAATCACTGCGCTTGATTATTCATCATTCGTAGGCGCAATTGCTATTGGTCGTATTACTCGCGGTACAATCAAGAAAAATATGCAAGTAGTTGTGGTAGATGCACAAGGCGTTGAGCGTAAGGCAAAAATTGCACAATTGATGGGTTTCATGGGTTTAGATAAAGTTGAAACGGATAGCGCTGAAGCAGGTGATATCGTTGCTATTACCGGCATTGAAGGTATTTCTATTTCAGATACTTTGTGTGATCCAGAAACCATTGAAGCATTACCACCACTTAGCGTGGACGAGCCAACGGTATCAATGGCTTTTAGAGTGAATGATTCGCCATTTGCTGGTCAAGACGGTAAATATATTACTTCCAGAAACATTCGTGATCGCCTAGATAAAGAATTGATTTATAACGTTGCTTTGCGTGTTGAAAATACCAATGACCCATCTGAATTTATTGTTTCAGGTCGTGGCGAATTACATTTATCGATTTTAATTGAAACCATGCGTAGAGAAGGTTTTGAGTTGGCAGTAGGTAGACCTCAAGTTATCTTAAAAGAAATTGATGGCGTGATCTGCGAACCGTTTGAAGATTTAAGTGTAGACGTTGAAGTACAGCATCAAGGCACAGTCATGGAAAAACTTGGTGAGCGTAAGGCTGAGCTTACTAATATGATGCCAGATGGTAATGGCAGAGTAAAACTTGACTTTAATATTCCTGCACGTGGCTTGATTGGTTTTAGAACTGAGTTTTTAACGGCGACAACAGGTACGGGTTTGATGAATTCAACGTTTGATGCTTACAAGCCACAAAAGCCAGGTGACATTGGCCAACGCTCTAATGGTTCGTTAATTTCAATGAATCAAGGAAAAGCGGTTGCTTACGCAATCTTCAACCTACAAAAGAGCGGTAAATTCTTTGTTGAACATAACACTGATATTTATGCAGGCATGGTTGTGGGTATTCATACTCGTGATAAAGACTTGGTGATTAATGTGATGAAGGGTAAGCAACTGACCAACGTGCGTGCTTCAGGTACGGATGAAGCGGTTGTATTATCACCAGCCATTAAGCTAGACTTAGAACAAGCCTTAGAGTTTATTGATGACGATGAGTTGGTAGAGGTGACACCACATAACATTCGTATTCGCAAGCGCATACTCAACGAGACTGAGCGAAAAAGGGCACGAAATAAGAAATCTGACTAAGATTTTATTGCATATTACTTAGCACCGATTTGTGTGCAGGGCCTGTATTGTTCTAAGTTTCTTAAAAGTACCATCATTTTGGTATACTGCCCTTATGATTTCTTCATAAGGGTTTATGGATAATTTTCTTAACTTTTTTGTCAAGCAAAAAAAACTAGCACTGGTTTTTACTGTTAGTGTAATTGCAGTTGGTTTGATTGCGCTTAACAACATTCAGCGAGATCAATTTCCAGAGGTTGATTTTGAAGTAATGTCAATTGTGACAAGCTACCCTGGTGCTTCACCTGAAGATGTTGAGCAGAATGTTACTAATGTAATCGAAGATGAGCTGGGTGATGTATCAGGTATTGATAAATTTACCTCAGTCTCCCGAGAGGGAAAGTCAAGTATTGTGGTTACTTTATCTCAAGATGTTAGTGATATAGATACACTAAAGCAAGATATTCGTAATGCAATTAACCGCATAAAATCATTGCCACAAGAGGTGGTCAATCTTCCCGTTGTTTATGATCAGAAAACATCACGTAAAAGTATTATTAAAATTAGTATTGGTGCTGAAGATTTATCTTACGCAGAACTAAGGGTTATTACCGATAGTATTGCAGATTCACTTGAATTAGTTGATGGTATTTCTGAAGTGATTAAAGAAGGATATTTAGATCGAGAAATACAAATCAGAATTAACCCTGATAAGCTTTATCAATACAAGCTCTCATTACCTCAAGTTATGGATGCTATTGATAAACGCAATAAGCGCTATACTGTTGGTAATAATAACAGTCGAAACAACGAAAAAACCATTGTTGTTTTAGCCAAATTTGATAAAGCTAAGGCAGTTGGTGATGTTATTGTAAAGTCAACATTTGAAGGTCCTGTGGTACGTCTAAAAGACATTGCCACAATTACTAGTGGTAATGTTGAAGAAAAATCCATTGTTCGCGTGAATGGCAGAAAAGGCTTTATTTTGCGTATTCGCAAACAAGAGCAGGCCGATGTTATTACCACCGTTGATTTAGTAAAAGAAAAGATGATAGAAGTAAATGCTAAATATGCAAATAATCTGCAAATTTTCTATTCATCTGACATGTCAAAATACGTTCGTAATCGACTTACAATTGTGACCAATAATGGCATGATGGGATTGGTGTTAGTATTGATTGTGTTAGGGGTATTTTTATCATTCAAAACTGCATTTTGGGTAGCTATCAGCTTACCAGTCAGCTTACTTGGTACAGTTGCACTTTTAGGTGCAACAGGCGAGACAATTAACCTTGTTTCACTTGCAGCAATGATTTTAGTTTTAGGTATTGTAGTTGATGACTCCATCATTGTAGCTGAGAGCATTCACCATCACAAACAACTCGGAGAAAATCGCATCGAATCAGCCATACATGGTTTTAAGCGAGTCATAATGCCGGTGATAACCACCATCCTGACAACTATTCTGGCATTTTCATCTATGTTTCTTATGGAAGGCACAATGGGTAAATTTATTTATGTCATTCCCATTGTTGTAATTTTCGCGTTAATCCTTTCATTTTTAGAAGTCTCTTTGGCGTTACCAGCACATCTGGCGGGCATTCACGAGAAGGGAAAAACTAGAGTTTGGTTTGATAGCGTGGAGCGATGGTTTGAGGGTTTTTTAAAAACAATGCTCAAGTGGCGATATGCAGTGGTTATCGTATTTACCTTAATGCTGGCCTCATCGTTATATTTTGCGATGACACAGATGAAGTTTGTACTATTCCCAGCAATTGGCGTAGATACCATTAATGCAAGATTGCAGATGCCTGTTGGTAGTTCTTTGAATCGTACAGAGTCCGTTAGCAAGCAAGTGGAAGCCTTAATTGCGGATGTCGTGGGTGAAGACTTAGATTCAATCACAGCTGATATTGGAAAATACTTTACGCATGTGGCCAGATTTACCATCGAACTTTCACCTTCTGGTGAAAGAGTCGGGTCTTCTAAAGAGCTGTTAAAACAACTAAAAGCAAGAGCGACAGAAGTGACGGGAGCAGAAAAATTAAAATTTTCTGTTAGAAGGCCCGGCCCACCACAAGGAGATGATATAGAAATTAATTTAGTGGGTAATGACAATATCCAACGTAGTTTAGCGGCCGATAAGTTAGAGAAAATCCTGTTATCAATAGATGGCCTTGACAATATTAATCGCGATGATGAGCCAGGTAAGACTCGAGTGGAAGTGGTTCTTGATTTTGAGAAGATGGCTAGATTAGAAGTTGATTTTTCGACCATTAATCAATATTTGAGAAGTGCATTTACTGGCATTGATGTAACTGATATGCGTGACGGACAAAAGGACGTTAATTTTAGGATTTATCTTGGAGAGAGAGAACAATCAGAAGTTTTTATTAATTCTCTAAAAGTTAATAATCGTAAAGGGCATATGGTGCCAATTTCACAATTTTCAACCATTAGAGAGATTCATGGCGAACCTGATTTCAATCATTTTAATGCGCAAAGATCCATCATGCTAAGTGGCAGTATTGACGATGAAATCACAACAACAAAATCTGTTATGAGTGAAGCATTAGAAAGATTAGATTTATCAAAAAACTTCCCTGGAATTAGAGTGATTAGTGAAGGTGGTGCTAAAGAAACAATGCAGTCGATGGACAGTTTTAAAAAAGCCTTTATTATGGCTATATTTGGCATTTTCTTGCTTTTGGTTTTATTGTTTAATTCTTATACTCAGCCGGCACTAGTATTAGCTTCAATTCCTTTTTCAGTCATTGGTGTGATTTGGGCGTTCTATCTGCACGGAGAAACTCTTAGTTTTTTTGCGATTTTAGGTACGTTGGCACTGGTTGGTGTTATTGTGAATGACTCGTTAGTACTGGTATCCCACCTTAATTTCTTAAAAGCTAAAACGGTTAATAAGGATACGCGGCCACATGAGTGGATAGTCCAAGGGACAAAAGATCGCCTAAGAGCCGTTGTTCTTACAACGTTGACCACATTAGCTGGCGT
>DTVJ01000032.1 GCA_012963565.1 Piscirickettsiaceae bacterium | reverse complement strand
TACGTTGCTCCTCGAGCTCAGGGTTAAGTAAAAAACCGGCTACCCAACCTTGAATGTAGTTGTCATTTACGCCCATTTCTTCCATTTTTTTAACGCCTTCGTAGTAAGTCATTGCAGTTACTCCTTAAATAATGTTTATAATTTCATACTCTCAAAACAGGTCAAAAAACGACTTGATATAAGAGAAAGATAATATTATAACCATTTAAACTGAGCTAGCAAGAAAAAATCATGAAATTATCTGAAATAATCGACGGTTTAAATAGTGAACAAAGTCAATCTGTTACTCTAGATAATGATCAAAATGCTCTAATACTAGCAGGTGCGGGTAGTGGAAAAACCAGAGTACTCACTCACCGTATTGCCTATTTAGTCACGCAAAAAAATATTCATATTGATGCAATCTTAGCAGTAACTTTTACCAATAAAGCCGCATTAGAAATGCGCGAACGTCTTGGACTATTGCTTAGACGCCCTATTAGAAGTATGTGGGTTGGCACTTTTCATGGTTTGGCGCATCGTTTATTACGTGCTCACCCTATTGAAGCCAATCTAAGCGCTCAATTTCAAATCCTAGACCAGCAAGATCAGTTCCGTATTGTTAAGCGACTGATGAAAGAAAACCAAATCGATGAATCTAAATATCCAGTCAGAAAGATTCAATGGTTTATCAATCAACAAAAGGACGAAGGTATTCGTCCAACCGATATTGATCCTGGGTACAACTATTTTGTTAAGCAAAGTGTTAGAGTGTTTGAACTATATGAAGCACACTGTATAGCTAATGATTTGATTGATTTTGCTGAACTATTGGTACGTAGTTACGAATTATTGAAAAATAATACTGAGTTATTGTCTCATTATAAAAATCGCTTTGAACACATCCTAATTGATGAGTTTCAAGACACCAATACCATTCAATATAAATGGATTAAATTAATATCATCAGGACAAAACCAAGTGTTTTGCGTCGGAGATGATGACCAATCGATTTACGGTTGGCGTGGGGCAAAAATTGAAAACATTCAAAAACTTGAAACCGATTTTCACCCGATTCAAACCATTCGTCTCGAACAAAATTATCGTTCTACCGGTAACATTCTGGGTGCCTCAAATGCACTCATCGCCAATAACTCTAATCGTTTAGGTAAGTCTCTATGGACAGATTCTGGTGATGGAGAACCGATTGATGTGTATGAGGCACGCACCGAAACCGATGAAGCGGATTTTGTTGCTAGTACCATTCAAAAATACATTGATGAAGGTGCATCACCTAACGAGTTCGCCATTCTTTATCGATCTAATGCACAGTCCAGAGCCTTTGAAGAAAGGCTAATTAAATACAACATCCCTTATATTATTTACGGTGGTCTTAGATTTTTTGAACGTTCTGAAATTAAAGATGCTTTGTGTTATTTGCGCCTAATGGAAAACAGTAGTGATAATGTCGCCTTTGAGCGTGTAGTTAACTTTCCTACTCGAGGCATTGGTAATGCCACAGTTGAAAAAGTTAGGGAGTTTGCTCGTGACAATCACACCAATTTATTTCAAGCTGCTAATGCCGTTGTGCCTACACTGGCCACTCGTGCAGCCAATGCATTAACAAGCTTTATTCAACTTATCGAACAAATGAATGATGATGCTAAGCACTTAGAACTGAGTGAAAAAGTGGCTTATCTCATTAAAGCATCAGGCCTAATTAATCATTACTCAAATGACAAAACCGATAAAGCCGGAAGTAAAAAAGAAAACCTCGAAGAGTTGATTGCTGCTGCTAAACAGTACAATCACGAAGAAGATAGCGACATGAATGAAGTACTTGGTTTTATCTCTTTAGCTTCTCTAGATTCAAGCGGCGACACTAATGCGCCTGTGAATCAAAATGTACAGTTAATGACCATTCACTCAGCCAAAGGCTTGGAATTTCCTTATGTGTTCTTAACCGGTATGGAAGAAGATTTGTTCCCATCCAGACAAAGTAAGGATGAGCCTCATTTGATGGATGAGGAGAGAAGACTGTGCTACGTAGGCATGACACGAGCCATGAAAAAACTCACCTTGTCTTTTGCTGTAAAGCGTTTTTTACATGGTCAATCTTTGTACGCTTACCCTTCTCGATTCTTAGATGAAATTCCATCTCAATACTTAAATACCATTAAGCAAAAATACGGTGCAACACAACAAAATTACACTGAGGATGATATTTTTAATCAAGATATCGCACCTGAAAGCAATGGTCAGCTATCGGTGGGTGCAACAGTTAAACATGCCAAATTTGGTTTTGGAACAGTGCTTAACTTTGAGGGTGATGGTGACTCTGCTCGAGTACAAATTAAATTTAAACAAGCAGGTACAAAATGGCTAATCAGCTCGTATGCTAACCTAGAGTTTGTATAGTGCGGGTCTTTTTGTTAATTAAGAGTTTTCTTTAGATCGTCAATAGAGAAACTTTGTACTGTTTGCTCATCAGTGTAAATCGGTTTCATCTTGGTATGGCTACCTGATTCTTTTTCAATAGCAATTTGTCTGCTAGTCACCACGTCTAAACAATCTGTAATCATTTTTTGGGTATCTGTAGTGAGTGGGTGACGCAAACCCGGTTTGGTCATTGTGTCTTTAGCTACTGAAATTAAAGTTTTTCTAACTGCGCGTAATAAGCGAATTTCAAAATCTTGATCGTTGTTTGTACTCATAATAGTGCTTGGATATTGTGTAAATGATTATTAAGTGCTATTTTATCAAGATTCTCAGCCCTAATCCCTTTCATTGATTGTAGTTTCTCACTGCTCGGCCAAGGCTGGTCAATTACTTCACTAACTAACTCAGGATGATTACAAATTAAAGCCATGTCACAACCACTATCTAGTGACACTTGAACTCGTTCAGTAATACTTTTAAAAAAATGAGCTCCCTGCATGGAAAGATCATCACTAAACACCACACCACCAAAGCCCAACTGTCCATGCAAAATGTCTTTAATCCATTTTGATGAAAACCCTGCTGGATTATCATCCACTTGAGAATACACCACATGCGCTGGCATAACGGCGTCTAAGCCATGATTAACTAGACCTTTGAAGCTGAGTATGTCTTGCCTAATTTCATTCATTGGTCGCTCATCTACAGGCAAATCAAGATGTGAATCCAGTGCTACATGACCATGGCCAGGAAAATGCTTACCCACACATTTCATTCCAGCTTCGTGCATACCATCAATTAAAGCACTGGCGAGCCTAACCACCGCCTCTGGATTGGAGTGGAAAGCACGATCACCAATCACTGAGGAATGGCCATAATCAAGATCTAACACAGGTGTAAAAGAAAAATCTATACCGATTTCTAACAATTCTGTCGCTAAAATCCAGCCACAAGAAAAGGCTTGTTTTAGGGCTTGTTCTGGGTCTTGATCGTAGGCTTCCCCCAATCTTGCCATGGCTGGTAAATGAGTAAAGCCTTGACGAAAACGCTGCACCCTACCTCCCTCATGATCCACAGCAATTAGAAGCTCTGAGTTGACTAACCGTATTGAATCAATCAGTGCTTTTACTTGGTCGATACTCTCATAATTACGCGTAAACAGAATCACCCCACCAATTGAAGGTTTGGCCAATTGAGTTTTTTCTATCTCAGTAAGTGTCAATCCTGACACATCCATCATAATCGGTCCGAGCATATTCATGAAATATAATGCCTAACCTTATAAACCAACCATAAAACGGGGATGCCAATGAGTGTGGTAATCAAAAAGAATTCGCTATAACCAAATACCTCAACCATGGTGCCAGAATAACCACCGAATATTTTAGGTAGTAGTGTCATCAATGATGAAAACACAGCGTATTGCACTGCAGTAAATTGGATGTTAGTCAGGCTTGATAAAAATGCAATGAACGCCGCACCCGCAATCCCTGCAGAAAGGTTATCCATGGTGATAGTGACATACAGCCAAGTGATATCATGACCCACATTAGCCAATACAATGAACAATAAATTGGTTAGTGCTGAGAGCAGTGCTCCTAAAAATAATACCTTAAAGACGCCGACTCTAATAGCCATCACCCCACCTAAAAATCCACCAGCAATAGTCATAAATAGGCCAAAAGTTTTGGAGATAGTGGCAATTTCCACCTTGGTAAAACCCATATCTTGGTAAAAAATATTTGCCACCACACCAAGTACAATATCACTCACACGATACAGACCGATTACTGCCAATAGCAGTACCGCTACACTCATACCATAACGATTAAAAAAGTCTTTTACTGGCTCAACATAGGTGTCGTTCACCATTGATCGATTAACTATATTAAGCGCAATCAATATACGAGCTGCAACATAAGCGCCCACTAACGCTAACGCCATACGTAAGCTACCGACAATAAATCCAGAAAGATGCTTATTATCAAATACTTCAGTCAAAGCTGCTTTAGAAGTCTTGACAAAATCTGCCGTTGAGATAAATGTAAGAATAAAAGCTGCAACAATAGATAGGAATAATAAGAAAAATCGCGCATAATCACTGGTACTGTATTCTGCGTATTTTCTTTCAGATGCAGGCTCGCTAATAATTAATGTAGTAGCGACACCAATCAACATCACAGCCGCCATAATCATATAGGTACTAGACCAGGCATCATAACTATACAAAGCCTTAGTTGAGCCCAAATAACTAGCAATAAACAAACCACCCGCACCTGCAACCAACATACCAATGCGATAACCAGCAATATAAGTAGCTGACAGCATGGACTGCATATCCTTATCTGCTGATTCAATACGATAAGCATCAATCACAATGTCTTGTGTGGCTGATGCAAACCCTAACAACACCGCACCATAAGCCAGTACCTCTAAGCTATTAACGCCGGCTTTAGGGTCTACTAACGACATCAATAAAATAGCACCCATAATCGCCAGTTGCGATACCAACATCCATGAACGTCGACGACCTAGACTGCGTGTTAAAACAGGTAGTGGCAGGCGATCAACCAAAGGCGCCCAGACAAATTTAAACGAATACCCTAGCGCCGCCCACGAAAAAAAAGTGATGGTTGATTTAGCTACACCTGCTTCATTCAACCATAGGCCTAGAGTTGAAAAAATGAGCAGGATAGGAACACCAGCCGAAAACCCTAAAAACAGCATAGTTATCACCCGAGGGTGAATAAACAATTTAATACTGTCTAAATAACTGGTTAACATTGATTCCAAGGCATGCCATCATGACGCCAACCGTTGACATTGCCACGCTGGTCATTTTCATCAAGATCGCCTTCAAAACCACTCGCCACATGAGCAACATTAGTAAATCCATGTTCAATCAAACACCTACCAGCATCGTCAGAGCGAAAACCACTACGACAAATTAGAATAATTTCAGTATCTAAAACTTGCTCACGGTCACCAATAAAGCGTTTAATCGCTGCAATAAAATCTTGTGGATGTGGCTCCCAGTCAGGTTCATCCACCCAAGGTACAAAAATGCAATCAAGTGGTCTGCCTACAAACTTATTTTCGGCCTCAGTACGCACATCGATTAAGCATGCATCCGCATTGTCTTGTAAGTGCTCAAAAGCTTTCTTTGGGAGATAATGTGCTAATTTACTCATGGTTTCATTATAACGATATCTTCGCCAATTTGAACCTTCTCAAATAACTCAATCACATCTTGATTATGCATGCGAATACAACCCTTTGATCCAGGCACACCCATGCGTGTTGCATCCGGCGCTCCATGGATATAAATATAACGATCTTTAGTATTTTGATTATGAGCTTCAAGCCCTTCTAACCACAAAATGCGTGTTAATATCCAATCTCTATCTGGGTGCTTAGTAGACAATGCTTGAGAATAAATCTCACCTGTTGGTTCCCTGCCTACCAATACTGAGTTAATCGGCAAGTCTTGAGCTATCTTAGCATGAATTCTGAATTGTCCTGTTGGTGTACAAAATGAATTATCAAGTTCTCCTGTCCCATTTGCAGCTGTTGACACAAGGTAGCTTTTTATCAAACAATCATCTTGATAATATTCCAAAGTTTGATTGCTGATATCTATCTTAATCATTTAGTAAATAATGCTATTGATTCTACGTGTGCAGTTTGCGGAAACATATCCATCACCCCTGCGGTATCAAGTTTATATCCTAACTCAATCAACTTGGCCGTATCACGCGCTAAAGTAGCAGGATTACAAGACACATATACCAATCGCTCGACACCTAACTTTGGCAATAATTCAACAATTTCAATGGCACCAGTTCTGGCTGGGTCAATCAACGCTTTATTATAAGTTTTTCCTCTAAACCATTCAAAACCTTCAACTTCTTGAAACAAATCTGCCTTGTAAAAATCTGCATTGCTAATCTCATTTTTCTCGGCATTGTATTTTGCACGCTCAATTAAACCCAAATCACCCTCAACTCCGACCACATGTTTGGCATGCTTTGCAATTGGTAAAGTAAAGTTACCCAGTCCACAGAATAGATCAATCACTTCGTCTTCATCGTTAAGCTCAAGCATGTCTAGAGCCAAGTTAATCATCTTTTGATTGAGCTTGAAATTCACTTGGGTGAAATCAGTCGGTAAAAACTCCATCTCAATATCATGATCAGGATGCGAATACGTCAGCACAGCTGGTTGATCCAATGGCTTGACAGTGTCTAATCCACCGCTTTGGGTATACCAAGTAATATTAAGTTCACGAGCGCAGTCGAGCAGGATCTGTTCATCTTTAGCAGTCAGCGGCTCTAAATGTCGCAAAATTAACACCGTGTCTTTTTCTGCAATCGCCACTTCAATTTGTGGCACCTGAGACCTGACACTTAGTTGCTCAATACAATGAGCTAAATCTTCTAGATGATTACCCAGTGATGGATGTAGTACCTCACAACGATTCATATTGGTAATGAATGAGGATTTCTTCTCTCTAAAACCGACCAGTACTTTTTCTTTTTTAGCCACATAACGCACACCGAGTCGTGCTTTACGACGGTAACCCCAGCTCTCAACCTGCAGTGGATCTAACCAATGCTTTGGCTCTATTTTGGCCTGGCCAGCAAAGGCATCTTTAAGCCAGTTACCTTTAGCTTCGATTTGATCTTCGCTAGACAGATGCTGAAATGAACAACCGCCACAAATGCCAAAGACCTCACACTTAGGTGTAATTCGATTATCTGCTGGCTTTAATACTTCTTTAACATCTGCCTCTTCAAACTTGGCACGTGAAAAAGTGCGATCCGCAATCACGGTTTCACCCGGCAAAGCGCCACTAACAAAAATCACTTTTTCTTCTAAATGCGCAATACCACGTCCCTCATGTGAGAGTGATTCGATTTCTAATTCGTAGGTTTTGGCTTTTGGTTTTCTTCTTCTACCCATATTTTTATTTATCTAGTAATTCCACCCAGTGTTTGACGGGTGTTTTATTGCCTTTTTGCAGGTGCATCAAACAACCGATGTTGGCGGTAACAATCATCTGTGGATTGGATGCTTGCAAGTGTTCTAATTTATTAATTTTTAAGGTTTGAGATAATTTCGGCTGGAATATCGAATACGTACCTGCCGAGCCACAACAAATGTGTGAATCTTTAACCGCTGCAGGTTTGTAACCCAAGCTTTTTAAGATTGATTCGACCAGTCCAGCCAGTTGTTGGCCGTGTTGCAGAGTGCAAGGCTCATGGTAAGAAATATCGACCTTTTCTAAATTGAGTTTTGACAAATCTTTATCCGCTAAAAACTCGGCAATATCCTGAGTTTTCTGCGACACTTGAATTGCTTTTTGATGGTATGGGTCAGACTCCTCAAACATATGACTATAGTCTTTCACCATTACCCCACAACCACTCGCCGTTGAAATAATGACATCTATACCAGTACTGAGTTGCTCAAGCCATTGGTCAATATTATGTTTGATTTTAATCAGTGCATCTGCATTAGCGCTGAGGTGCTGATCCACCGCACCACAACACTCTTTTTGTGGCGTTTCAACGGTTTCATAACCGAGCTTGGCCAATATATTTTTCACACTATGATTAATATTCGGCGCTAAAGCCGGTTGCACACAACCGCCTAATAGTAAAACCTTTCCAATCGTAGTTTGTGGTTTGATAGAAGCAGTTTTAACCTTAGAATGTCTAAACAAAAAACCGGCAGGATTGAACAGTATTGGTGTGGTTAAAAACTTACGAACACTATAACGATAAGCCTTTTGCCACAATGGTCGCTTTGCTTCAATAAATTCACGACCAACATCCACCAACTTACCGTATTCAACCCCTGATGGGCAAGTGGTTTCACATGATCTACAAGTAAGGCACCTATCTAAATGCTTGATACTTTCCTTAGAAAAATCATTGTTTTCAAGCGATGACTTAATCAAATAAATTCGTCCTCTAGGTGAGTCAAGCTCATCGCCCAGTATTTGGTATGTCGGACAAGTAGGTAGGCAGAACCCGCAATGAACACAGGTTCTAATAACTTTATCAGCTCTCTTACCCATTGGCGTTTGTAAAAAATCTTCGGAGATTCTTGTCTGCATTAGTTAAACACTCCTCTTGGATCAAATACCTGCTTTAATTTCTCCTCAATTCGCCGATGCAGATCTGAAGACGCTGTAGATTTAACTGGTGCTATTAGCTGGCCAATATAGGTTTTTGGCAAGACTTTAAAACTAATCTGTGTGACTAATGCTAACTGACCTTTTGAACCAACCAACAAACGTGACACGTCATAGCCAGCTACATTTTTCATCACCTGACCGCCAAAATTTAACACCTCACCATTGCCATCAATGATTTGCACACCAAGAACATAATCAGACAGATCTTGCCCGCCATTGGCAAAAGCAGCACCAATACTGTCAGTTTGATCCTTAGTGAAAAAAGCTAAAGCTTGATTATTTTTAGCCAACGTTGCTTGAATTTCTTCAATAGAAGTGCCGGCTTTAACAGTCATCACCAATTCTTCTGGATAATATTCAACGATGCCTGAATAATCGAGCATGTCAGTGCACAGATGTAAATTATCTGCCTGTTTAATCATTGCCTGCAGTTGTTCAATACGTTCGCTCATTAAAAACGCTCCAACTCAGGATGTGGTAATTCACCATGATGTACATGCATCGCGCCTAATTCTGCACAACGATGTAACTCCGGCACTGCCTTGCCAGGATTAAGTAATGATTCAGGATCAAAAACTGCTTTAATCTTATGAAAGATTTCTAATTCTTTAGTATTAAATTGATAGCACATGGCGTTGAGTTTTTCAATACCGACGCCGTGTTCACCGGTAATGGTGCCACCCATATCAACACTGAGTTTTAAAATTTCTGTACCAAATTCTTCGGTTCGTTCTATTTCACCCGGAATATTTGCATCATACAAAATCAAAGGATGTAAGTTGCCATCGCCAGCATGAAATACGTTAGCTACTCTTAGCTTATATTGTTTAGAAAGTTCACTGATCTTTTCTAACATATCCGCCAAATGACGACGTGGAATGGTGCCATCCATACAATAATAATCGGGTGCCAACCTACCTACTGCAGGGAAGGCAGATTTTCTACCTTTCCATAATGCTAGGCGCTCGGCCTCATTATTCGACACTTTAAGACTTGTAGCACCAGACAAAACCTCTAACACTTGATCTAGCTCAGATTGTACTTGCGCCTCAGTACCATCGACTTCACACAATAATAGTGCCTCAGCATCTAACGGATAACCTACCTTAGCAAAGCCTTCAGCAGCTTCAATGGCAAATTTATCCATCATCTCTAAGCCTGCTGGGATGATACCGGCTTTAATAATCTCGGCCACCGCGTTAGCGCACTCACGCACCGAATCATAAGCAGCCATCACTACTCGTGCTAGTTGTGGTGTTGGCGTTAGTTTGACGGTAATCTCAACAATAACGCCTAATAAACCTTCAGAGCCATTCATGAGTGCTAGCAAGCCCAGTCCATCGTCTTGACGACTTAGGGTTAATGTTTCACCATCGATTGTAAGGATAGTGACAGATTCAATGTTATGAACGGTTAAGCCATATTTAAGGCAATGCACACCACCAGAATTTTCAGCCACATTACCGCCAATACTACAGGCTATCTGTGAAGAAGGATCGGGTGCATAATACAAACCATACTCAGCTACCGCTTCACTAATAGCAAGATTCCTGACCCCTGGTTCAACCACAGCTAAGTGATTATCGGCATCAATAGATTTGATCTTCTTTAACTTGGATAGACCTAACACCACACTTTGCTCTAAAGGCATGGCGCCACCCGCAAGACCCGTACCTGCACCACGTGTTACTACAGGAGTATTGCAAGCCTTACAAATTTTTAATACCTGCTTAATTTGCTTAATATTTTCTGGCAAAACCACTGCTAGGGGCTTATGTCTATAGACACTGAGGCCATCGCATTCAAACGGGCGGGTGTTTTCATCTCCGGTAATGACAATACCCTTGGGTAAAGCACGTAATAATTGTTCAGTAACTGACATGCAAGTCATTATAATAGTTTCTTTAAATTTATTAACCTTAAAAGACTATGAAATCGTTTAATCCACCAATTAGAACATTAATGGGCCCAGGTCCAAGTGACGTACACCCAAGAATCTTATCTGCAATGGCACGCCCAACTATCGGCCATCTAGATCCTGCTTTTGTTGGCATGATGGATGAAACTAAAGAAGCACTTAAATATGCATTCCAAACTGAGAACGACCTAACGATGCCTGTATCGGCTCCAGGTTCTGCAGGAATGGAGACTTGCTTTGCTAACTTGGTTGAGCCTGGTGACAAAGTAATCGTCTGCATCAATGGTGTATTCGGTATACGTATGAAAGAGAACATTACGCGTTTTGGTGGTGAAGCAATTGTGGTTGAAGATGACTGGGGTACAGCGGTTTCAACTGACAAGGTTGAGCAAGCACTTAAAGACAACCCAGATGCAGTCATTCTAGCGTTTGTTCATGCGGAAACTTCAACTGGTGCACTTTCTGATG
>DTVJ01000031.1 GCA_012963565.1 Piscirickettsiaceae bacterium | reverse complement strand
GAGCTTTTAATTTCTTTTTTGAGGTTTTTATTAACGTAGTTAAGTACCGATGTATTGGGTGCCAATAAAGAAAGATTTGTCTCATCTTCAATGGCTTTTAAAGGCTGTACCCATACGCTAAATGTCGCCAAGGGGATGGTGTCTTTTAATGTGTTAAGGCATTTTGCCCAGGTTTTTGACATAAGACCTTAGCCTTGTATTCTTAATGTGAAAAACACAAGTGTGGAGTTTGCTTTTATCATAGTGTTTTCTGTTTTAAGAATGGGTTTAATTTAAAATTAATAATGATATACTAAAGCTTTGCATTATGCACAGGAGTTAACAAATGGGACCGATTGAAACGTATTTTGAAAAGCTACTATGGGGTTCTCGCTACATGGTTTTTGCGGCAGTTATCTCCTCATTATTATTGTCATTACTTCTGTTTGTGGTTACGGCTATTGATGTGACTGGGTTGTTGGCACATGCACCTGATTATTTGGCAGCATCGGCTGATGCTAGAAAGCTGCTCAAGATTGAAATGGTAGCCCATACAGTTGGTGCAATTGACGGATTCTTATTAGCCACTATTTTGTTAATATTCTCTTTGGGATTGTACGAGTTGTTTATTAGTGATATTGATGCAGCTAAACAAAGTGGCCAATCTGTCAAGGTGTTGGTGATTAACTCTCTGGATGATTTAAAGTCAAAATTGGCCAAAGTCATTTTGATGATCCTGGTGGTTACTTTCTTTGAAGTATCATTATCAATGAGTTTTACTACCGCACTTGATTTGGTGTATTTTTCATTAGGTATTTTGATGGTTTCATTGGCACTTTATTTTGGCTCAAAGTCGTCGCACTGATTGATTTTTATAGCTTAATAGCGTAACATTGCTCTTTTTTATAGCGGATAACTGTTATGCGTCAAGTAATCGTTGCAGGCAACTGGAAAATGAACGCTTCAAAAGAGGTAGTTAATACTTTAGTTATAGGCATTCTTTCAGGAATGGCCGATGTTAAATCAAAAGTTATTGTCTGTGCCCCTTACCCTTATTTGTCTCAAGTTGAGGCTCTCACCACCCATTCACAATTGCATTTAGGTGCTCAAGACCTCAATGTTAACACCTCAGGCGCTTTCACTGGTGAGATTAGTGCGGAGATGATTAAAGATTTTGGCACAGAGTATGTAATTGTTGGCCATTCAGAGCGTAGAAGTCTCTATGGTGAAACTGATGAAATTGTGGCTGAAAAAGTACAAGTCGCACTCGATAATGGCCTAATACCTTTGTTCTGTATTGGTGAGTTGTTAGAAGAAAGAGAGGCGGGCAATACTGAAGTGGTTGTGTCTCGACAAATGAACGCTGTGATTAATCGTGTTGGTATTGAAGCATTTAAAAACATAATTGTGGCCTATGAGCCAGTTTGGGCAATTGGCACAGGTGTGACTGCAACTCCACAGCAAGCACAAGACACTCACGCCTTTATTCGCGGTTTGTTAGCCAAGCATGACGTTGATATTGCACAAGCAACGCCGATCCTTTATGGTGGTAGTATGAATCCTGCTAACGCAGAAGAGTTGATTGGTTGTGAAGATATTGACGGTGGTCTCATTGGCGGCGCATCACTTAAAAGCGAAGATTTCTTGCGCATTTGTAAAGCGGGTTAATTATGTCGTTCCAGGTTATTTTAATTATCCATGTATTATTGGCGTTAGGCTTAGTTGCACTAATCTTAATGCAACATGGCAAAGGCGCTGATGCAGGAGCGGCGTTTGGTGCAGGCTCTGCAGGCTCCGTATTTGGTGCGCGTGGTGCCAATTCTTTTTTGTACAAACTAACAGCTAGTGTTGCTACCGGCTTCTTTTTGACCAGCCTGACTTTGGCTTATTTGGCGACCAACGAGACAACGTCTACAAACGAGCCTCAAAGCGTGATGGACAACGTAGTTGTACAGCCAGTGGCACCAACTGATATGCCAATGATCGACACCAAGGTGAGTGATATTCCAAGCGAGTAAGTCTTAATCTTATTGCCGATGTGGCGGAATTGGTAGACGCGCTACCTTGAGGGGGTAGTGAGCTACGCTCGTGCCGGTTCGACTCCGGCCATCGGCACCACTTATACTTATCATACGATTCTTGATTGACTATCAGGCTCCGTGTATAATTTTCTTATAATTTATATTGATTGGAATCATATGAGAATAGTGAATTTATTGGCAGCAACTACCGTAATAATTTTGTCGAATAGCGCGAACGCATTTTGGAGTGGCAGTGGTAATGACTGGGCACCTTTTGGTGCTGGCACAGGTTATAACAATCAAGCGCCCTGGGGAAATAATTCTAATTGGAATCCATTCGGAACCACTAGCAACTGGAGTCCTAGTAATGATGCTGCCAATTTAAGCCGTTATGGCGCTCGTCCGCAAGTATTAAGGCAATATAGAAAGGACCCGAGGTTCAATCCTAATCAATTTGTACCTGTATTTCAGAACAGAGTTAAGCCTAGCAATTGGTTAACAGAAACCGACTTCACCTCAACTTTGCGAGATATCGGCAATCAAAATAATATGTTTAATGTTGATGATTTTGCGGCAATTGGTCTGCCAATAGGCTATACGCGTACAAAAGCAGAGGCGCTTGGCCTGGGTAGAGTGCTGCAAGATTATGCAAGACAGCGAGAGTATAATCCTTTAGGCACTACGGACACGATTTATGGCCAACAGGGCTATGCATTGTCTCCTGCTGCATCATCAACTCCTAGAATAAAAGACTAACTTTATCAACAGTCTTTTACAATGAGAAAGGAGCGTTTAATGCTCCTTTTTTACATTCTGTCACAAG
>DTVJ01000030.1 GCA_012963565.1 Piscirickettsiaceae bacterium | reverse complement strand
GTGAAAGTTTAATGATGTCAATGTGTCACAATGGCAAGATTCAAACCATGAAAGCGCACTATATTAACGACGCTAAAGATTTACGTATCATTCGACCTTTGGTTTACGTACGCGAGAGACAATTGGTTGATTTTGCGAAAAATACTGATTTACCTGTGATTGCTGATTCGTGCCCTGCGTGTTTTAGTATGCCAACTGAACGTGAGCATTTTAAGCAATGGTTACTGGCAGAAGAAAAACGTACCCCAAATTTATATAAAAATTTACTCAGTGCCATGAAGCCAATGTTGGATGAAACTAAGGGGATGTTGGATGACTAGGCTAATTCTTACCTTTTTCTCAATTTTGCCATTGAGGTTAAATCACTTTCTTGGTTCGTTAATTGGTCGATATTTATATCTTACTGACAGTGGTTCTAAGCTTGTTGTAAGTAAAAATATTGAGACTTGTTTTCCTGATTTGAGCAAAATAGAACAACAAAAACTCATCAAAAGCTCGCTCATTGAAACAGGTAAGGGGTTAAGCGAATCTGGGTTTATTTGGTTTAACAGTTTTGATTCAAACGCAAGTTGTATTACAAAAACGATTGGTATGTCACATATACAGAGTGGTCAACCTGTGATTTTATTGGTACCACATTTTGGTTGTTGGGAGATTACTGGTAGGGTGTTATCTCTAACAACGCCGGTGACGTTTTTATACAAGCCACTTAGAAATTCTAGTCAAGAAAAATTCTTAATTTCTAAAAGACAACAGGGTGATTTATCGATGGCAACGGCTGACAAAAAAGGTGTGATTAAATTACAAAGAGCTTTATCACGAAACGAACTAATCGGTATTTTGCCTGACCAAGATCCGGGAGAAGAGGGTGGTATTTTGGCACCATTTTTTAATCATGATGCGCGCACTATGACGCTCTTGGCTAAACTGGCTAGAAAAAAAGATGCTAAAGTGCTCATGACTTGGGCCACCCGTTTGGAAAAAGGCAGGGGCTATGAGTTAAATCTAAAGCCAATTAACATCCTGTCAAAATCAGGTGACCTTAAAGATGATGTGGTACTTATGAATCAAGCCATTGAAGATTTAGTAAAAATCCAGCCTGAACAATATTTGTGGAACTATAAGCGTTTTAAGTCAGTTATTGATTATTAAAGAGCTTTATATTCTGATAATTGACCCCGTCTAAGACATTAGGGTTATATGATATAATTCAGCCATGAAATTTATTGAAGACATTCAAAGTGTATTCGATCGTGATCCTGCGGCAAGAAATACTTTTGAAATTATAACTTGCTATTCTGGCGTGCAAGCGATGTTGTTTTATCGCTTAGCTCACCGGTTATGGCTATTAAAACTTAAATGGCTGGCTAGATTCATCTCTATGTTGGCACGATGGTTTACGGGTGTTGAAATTCATCCAGGTGCCACCATTGGTCGCCGCTTCTTTATTGATCATGGCATGGGTGTCGTCATCGGTGAAACTGCCGAGATTGGCAATGATTGTACACTTTATCATGGGGTTACTTTAGGTGGAACCACTTGGAATAAAGGTAAACGTCACCCAACATTGGGTAACAATGTGGTGATTGGCGCTGGTGCTAAAATCTTAGGACCTATTACTTTAGGTAATGATGTTAGAGTCGGCTCCAACTCAGTTGTGGTTAAATCCGTTGATAATAGTCAAACTGTTGTCGGTGTGCCTGCGCGACTATTAAAAGACTCTAAGGTGAAAACGAATCACTTCGAATCTTATGCAGTTGGTGAAGATATAGATGATCCTACGGTTAAGGCGATTAATTCGATTCTGACGCATATTCACAAGATGGATGAGCAGCTCAATATCGTTTCTAATAAACTTGATATTAAAGATCAAACTGATATCAATGTTGATGATTTAGAAATTGAAAGTAAATAAGCTTTAGTCTGTTATTAATTGCTAGTTATTTCCCTACAAAAAGCAAGCTTTTTTACTTGACTAAAATAGTAGGTTAAGTATATAATGCTATACTGATAAAACATGAAGAGCTAATATGCAATTAACAACCAAAGGTCGCTATGCGGTTACAGCAATGCTAGATTTAGCGTCTAATAGCACTGGCAAGCCGATTACACTAGATATTATTTCACAAAGACAGAATATTTCTTTGTCTTATCTTGAGCAATTATTTGCCAAACTCAGAAAGGCTTCATTAGTAAAAAGTGTCCGTGGCCCTGGTGGTGGATATTTATTAGACACTGCAGCTGAAGATATTACTTTAACGCAAATTATTGAAGCAGTTGATGAAAACATCGACCTTCGTCGTTGCAAAGGTATGAGTACCTGTCATAGTGGCAAACAATGTATTTCTCATCAACTTTGGTGTGAAGTGAGTGATCAAATCAGAACGTTCTTAAGCAGTAAAAATTTACAACAAGTGATCGATGATCACCAATTAAACAAAGGATTATAAACATATGTCAACACCTACTTATATGGATTATTCAGCAACTACGCCAGTAGATAAGCGCGTTGCTGAAAAGATGATACAGTACTTAACTATCGAAGGAGATTTCGGCAATCCAGCCTCTAATTCTCATTACTATGGTTGGCAAGCAGATACTGCAGTTAAAAAAGCCAGAAAACAAGTGGCAAGTTTGGTGGGTGCTGACCCTAGAGAAATTGTCTGGACTTCTGGTGCGACTGAATCAGATAATTTGGCCATTAAAGGTATTGCGCATTTTTATAAAAAGAAAGGTAATCATATTATTACGTTAAAGACTGAACATAAGGCAGTGCTTGACACTTGTCGTCAGTTAGAGCGAGAGGGTTATGAAGTAACTTATCTTGATCCAATGCCGAATGGCTTGTTGGATTTAAACGTTTTAAAAGATGCGATTAGTGAGCAAACAATCTTGGTATCAATCATGCATGTGAACAATGAAATTGGCGTGATTCAAGATATTGAAGCCATTGGCAATATTTGTCGAGAAAATAAAGTATTTTTTCATGTTGATGCAGCACAATCTGCCGGCAAGGTTGAGATTGACTTGTCAACATTACCAGTTGATTTAATGAGTTTCTCTGCACACAAGATTTATGGCCCTAAGGGTATGGGCGCTTTGTATGTACGTCGTAAGCCGCGTGTTCGTATTGAAGCGCAAATACATGGCGGTGGTCATGAACGTGGTATGCGTTCAGGTACATTGGCTACACATCAAATCGTAGGTATGGGTGAAGCATTCGCTATCGCCGAAGCTGAAATGGCTGAGGAAAATGTAAGATTTAAAGTTTTACGTGATCGTTTATTAGCAGGCTTCGCCGATATGGAAGAAGTGCAAGTTAATGGTGATTTAGATCAGCGTATTCCAGGCAACTTAAACATCAGTTTTAATTATGTTGAAGGCGAGTCCTTAATGATGGCGATTAACTCGATTGCGGTATCTTCAGGTTCAGCTTGTACGTCTGCTAGTCTTGAGCCATCATATGTACTTCGGGCGCTCGGCTTGAATGATGAGTTAGCACATAGCTCTATTCGTTTTAGCATTGGTCGTTATACCACCGAAGAAGATATTGATAAGGCTATTGAGTTGGTACGTGAAAAGGTAGAGAAATTACGCGATTTATCGCCTTTATGGGATATGTTTAAAGAAGGTATAGATTTAAGTAAAGTTGAGTGGTCAGCCCACTAATTTCTATACAAAATACAAGGATTATCTAACTCTTAAAGGGTTAGAATGACAGACAACAAAGATTTATTAGGAGAAATATATGGCATATGGTGAAAAAGTACTAGATCATTACGAAAATCCACGTAACGTGGGTGTGATGGATACGAATGATAAAAATGTAGGTACAGGTATGGTGGGAGCACCAGCATGTGGTGATGTAATGCGTTTACAAATCAAAGTGAATGACGAGGGTGTTATTGAAGATGCTAAATTTAAAACTTATGGTTGTGGTTCTGCTATTGCTTCAAGTTCACTTTTAACTGAGTGGGTTAAGGGAAAAACCTTGGATGAAGCTTCTGAGATTAAAAATTCGGATATTGCTGAAGAGTTGGCATTACCACCGGTAAAAATTCATTGTTCAGTCTTGGCTGAAGATGCGATTAAAGCAGCAATTAGCGATATTAAGAGTAAAGCTGGATAGAGAGATGGCAATCACATTAACGAATGCAGCTTCTGAGCGTATGACTGGTTTTTTAACCAATCGCGGTTCCGGTGTTGGCATTCGATTATCTGTACAAACAACAGGTTGTTCTGGTTTAGGCTACAACATAGAATTTGTTGATGCTGTTAATAAGGATGATACTGTGTTTGAAGATAAAGGTATCAAAGTGATTGTTGATGCTAAAAGTCTGATTTATTTGGATGGTACCGAAGTTGATTTTGTTAAAGAAGGCCTTAATGAAGGCTTTGAATTTAACAATCCTAATGCTAAAGCCGAGTGCGGCTGTGGCGAGTCGTTTACAGTTTAATCTCTTACAGTACGTCTAAAGTATGCAAAACTATTTTGAGTTATTCTCTATAGATGTTGGCTTTTCAATCGATCTAGAGTTATTAGAAAGTACTTATCAGCAGCAAATAGCTAAATTTCATCCCGATAAGTTTGCTACACACAGTGATAAAGAAAAATCCCTTGCCTTACAAAATACTTCATTAATTAATACTGCATTTGATACGTTAAAGTCTCCACTTTTACGGGCAACATATTTATTAGAATTACAAGATATTGACGCTTTTGATGAAAAAGACACACAAATGGATGTGGCCTTTTTAATGAGTCAAATTGAATTAAGAGAGCAGTTAGAGTCTATTGAGTCGAATAAAGATGAGTTAGAATTAGATGATTTTGTCGAAAATATCAATCAAAAAGTCAGCCAAAATATTGAACAAATTGAGCAATTATTTGTCGTTAATGATCTTGATAAAATAAAGAACTTAGTTAGAGAATTGAAGTTTTATGTTCAGTTGAATAGGCAGGCAAATCAATTGATGGATGAATGGCTGTAAAATACGGATATGGCATTATTACAAATATCAGAACCTGGTCAATCAAGTGCACCTCATCAGCACAAACTAGCGATAGGTATTGACTTAGGCACAACTAATTCGTTAGTGGCTTCGGTTATGAGCGGTGTAAGTACTATTTTGACTGATGAGAACAATGAGGCAATATTGCCATCTGTCGTACATTGCGGTAAAGATAATAAACTAACGGTTGGTTGTGATGCCTGCCCTTATGCACAAACCGATCCAACCAATACTATTGTTTCAGTTAAGCGCTTTATGGGCCTTAACTATAAAGAGGTAAGTAAGTTTAAAAATTGCCCTTATCAACTGGTTGAAAATGGTAATAACGTATTATTTCATACGGCGATGGGTGATCTCGGTGCGGTAGAGATTTCTTCTAGTATTTTGTCAACACTTAAACAACGTGCTGAGAAGGCATTAGGTGGTGATCTAGTCGGTGCAGTGATTACGGTTCCTGCTTATTTTAATGATGCGCAACGTCAAGCCACCAAAGATGCTGCCACTTTAGCAGGGCTTAACACGCTACGCCTATTAAATGAGCCTACAGCGGCGGCGGTTGCTTACGGTCTAGAATCGGGTGAAGAGGGCATTCATGCCATTTATGATTTAGGTGGAGGCACCTTTGATATCTCAATTCTAAGCTTTAAAAAAGGAGTTTTTAAAGTATTGGCCACTGGCGGTGACTCTACTTTGGGTGGTGATGATTTTGATCAACTGATTATTGATGACTGTCTTGAAACGCTAGGCTTGGATGAACTTACCCCCATGCAAATGCAAAAAATTAAGCAATTTTCACGTACCGCAAAAGAGACATTAACTGAAAGTGATCATGCAGAATTTGATTGTATGGAAGCTCCTTATCGTATTACTAAAGAAAAATTTGAGTCATTAGCTAGTGCCTTAATCAAGCGTACATTATTGTTAAGTAAACGCGCCGTTAGAGATGCTGAAGTTAATATGGATCAGATTAAAGATATTGTCATGGTAGGTGGATCAACTCGCATGCCACTCGTTAGAAAAATGGTAGGGGACTTATTCAATAAACCAGTTTTATGTACAATCAACCCAGACGAGGTAGTTGCTAAGGGTGCTGCAATTCAAGCCAATATTCTAGCGGGCAATAAGTCACAAGATGAGATGCTGCTATTAGATGTATTGCCACTTTCATTAGGTCTTGAGACTATGGGCGGATTAGTGGAAAAAGTTGTACACCGTAATACAACCATTCCCATAACCCGTGCACAAGAATTCACCACTTTTAAAGATGGACAAACAGCAATGAGCGTTCATGTATTGCAAGGTGAGAGGGAATTAGTTAAAGATTGTCGTTCACTGGGCAAGTTTGAGCTTAGAGGCATTCCGCCGATGGTGGCTGGTAATGCTCGTATTCGTGTGGAATTTCAAGTAGATGCTGATGGTTTGTTGTCGGTAAATGCTACAGAAGAAACCTCAGGTATTAAAGCAGATGTAACGATTAAACCATCTTATGGTCTAACCGATATACAAATGGAGAAAATGCTTAAGGATTCTATTTTATTTGCCAAAGATGATATTGAAGCGAGACAGTTACATGAAATGCAAGTAGATGCCAGTAGAACACTTGAAGCGATCGACTCAGCATTGGAAAAAGATAAACATATGTTGGATGATAAAATGTTGAGTGATATTATGAATGCTCGATCTGAGCTGAGTGAACTTGCTAATGCAGATGATGAGAAAATTATTAAGGCCTCTATCGATAATCTTGAAAAAGTTTGTAGTAAGTTTGTTGAGATGCGTATGAATAGTACTGTGATGCAAGCGATGCAAGGTCATAACGTTGATGAATTTTAATCATCTAATAGAATTAATTAAAGGAAAAAAATATGCCACAACTTATTGTATTACCTCATGAAGAACTTTGCCCTGAAGGGACTGTTATAGATGTAGAGCAAGGCACTACTGTTTGTAATGCATTACTAGAAAATCACGTAGAAATTGAGCATGCTTGTGAGATGTCTAATGCATGCACCACTTGCCATGTTTATATTCGCGAAGGTTTTGATTCAATAGAAGAATCGGATGAAACAGAAGATGATTTATTAGATAAGGCCTGGGGTTTAGACCCGGATTCACGTCTATCTTGTCAAGCTGTTGTTAGTGACACCGACTTGGTAATTGAGATTCCTAAATACACCATTAATCAGGTGTCAGAAAATCATTAGAGTTTTAAAAATTTAGAAATAAAGCCTGATTTTTCTTCAGGTGGCCCAAATTCCTTGACCACATCCACTGGTTTGATTTTCGATAACAACCATTGGGGTATAGGTGGGTGTTCACTACTACCACAAGACTTGCCTAAGTTGTTAGGATGGAAAATTTTCACAAAAGAAGGTGCCTCTACATCGTCCACATAAACAATACCGCAGTAACGCTCTTGATGTTCATCGGTAATAATTTTTTTAATTGAAGTCAATTCACTAATAAAAAAATCTTCAGAGCAAACATCTTTTGGTACCTTTTCTAAGGTGTTGTATAGAAACCAATCTTGAGGTTTTGCTATAAGTTTTTCTAATAATGCATTGCAATCGTCCCATTGCATAATGCCAACAAAACGCCCTTGAAATTTCTTGATGTAATCAGACATAAGGGTGAAGATAACTATATAAAAATATATAGTTTAATGATATTTATTAATACTGGACAGTGTTTTTACCTCTTTGTTATTTACAAACAAAGAGGTAAGGGGTTTGAAATTACTCGATAGTAATACTTGGAAATGCACCCATAGCTTTGTCTTGTTGAGTTAGCTTGGCAGCAACTTTTCTAGCAATTTCTTTATAGATTTCTGCAACTCTACCATCTGGGTCTTTAGCAACCGTTGGTGTTCCTTCGTCTACATCTGTACGAATTTCCATTTCAAGTGGTAATGCACCTAAGAAATTAACGCCAGCTTCTTCAGCCATCGCTTTACCACCACCTTTACCAAAGATGGCTTCTTCATGGCCACAGTTTGAACAAATATGAAGTGACATATTTTCAACAATACCTAAAATTGGAATGTTAACTTTTTCAAACATTTTCAGACCTTTTTTAGCGTCAATCAGTGCAATATCTTGTGGTGTAGTAACTATCACAGAGCCACTCACTGGAATTTTTTGAGAAAGTGTCAATTGCGTGTCACCTGTACCTGGTGGCAAGTCGATGACCATATAGTCAACACCACGCCATAGCGTATCTCTTAACATTTGCTCTAACGCCTGAGTAACCATTGGTCCACGCCAAATCATTGGAGACTCTTCATCCACTAAATAGCCAATTGACATACTCTGCATGCCATGACCTAGTATTGGTAATAATTTACCTTCAGCAGATTGGTCTGGTCTAAGTTTGCTTACACCTAACATTCTTGGCTGTGATGGGCCGTAAATATCTGCATCTAATATTGCTACTTTTGCACCTTCTGCTTGTAATGCTAGTGCTAGGTTAACTGCTGTAGTTGATTTACCTACACCACCTTTACCTGAAGCAACTGCAATAATATTTTTAACTTCAGGAAGAATGTCAACACCTTTTTGTGTCGAGTAAGCTGCAATCTTAGTATCAATGTTTACGGTTGCATTATTAATACCAGCTGCCGATAGTGCATCTGTAATAGCGCTAGATAGTGCTTGATGGTAGCCTTGGGCAGGGTAGCCGAGTAAAATGTCAACGGTGACTTTATCGCCATCAATAGTAATACTATCAACTGCATGTGAAGAAACAATGTCTATTTCCGTATAAATATCAACAACACCTTCAAGAATTTTCTCTATTTGGTCTTGGGTTAAATCTGCCATCTTGTGCACTCCAATCTGTAAAATAACGCTATTTTATAGTACTAATTTATAAGCAAACCTTAATATTAATAAGCTTATTGGTAAACCTCTTATGCCGCAACGTAAAATTCTAGTAACTTCAGCACTGCCTTATGCTAATGGTGAGATTCATCTAGGTCACTTGTTAGAATATATCCAAACTGATATTTGGGTGCGATTTCAAAAGATGATGGGTAATGAGTGTCATTATGTCTGTGCGGATGATGCTCATGGCACGCCAATTATGCTTAAAGCTAACGAGCTTGGAATTACACCAGAAGAATTAATTGCTGGCGTAAGTGAACGTCATCAAGCTGATTTTAAAGATTTTTCTATTGGGTTTAGTCAGTATCACTCAACCCATTCTGATGAGAATAGAGAAATCTCTGCCGATATTTATAATAAATTAAATGATGGTGGTTTTATCAAGACTCGTACTATTTCTCAAGCATTTGATCCTGAGAAAAAGATGTTTTTACCTGATCGCTTTATTAAGGGTGACTGCCCTAAGTGTAATGCTAAAGATCAGTATGGCGATAACTGTGAAGTTTGTGGTGCCACTTATTCACCAACTGAACTCAAAAATGCCAAGTCAGCAATATCTGGTGCAACACCTATTACTAAAGATTCTGAGCATTATTTCTTCGATTTACCGCAGTTTGAAGCTCAATTAAAAGAATGGACTAATGCAGGGCATTTACAAGTGGAAATCAGCAATAAATTAGCTGAGTGGTTTGAGCAAGGTCTGCAACAATGGGATATTTCTCGTGATGCACCATATTTCGGTTTTCAAATTCCTGGTGTAGAGAATAAATATTTCTATGTATGGCTAGATGCACCGATTGGTTATATGGCAAGTTTTAAAAAGCTATGTGATGTGCAAGGTATTGATTTTGATGAGTACTTTAGTCAAGACTCACAAACTGAGCTTTATCATTTTATTGGTAAAGATATTGTTTACTTCCACGCCTTATTTTGGCCGGCCATGTTGATGGGTGCTAACTATCGCACACCAAGTGCGATATTTGCACATGGGTTCTTGACGGTTAATGGTCAGAAAATGAGTAAATCTCGCGGCACCTTTATTCAGGCTAGAACTTATTTAGAGAGTTTAAATCCTGAGTGTTTGCGTTATTACTATGCTTATAAGTTATCAGCTAAGATTGATGATATTGACCTTAATCTTGAAGATTTTAAACAGCGTGTAAACTCCGATCTAGTTGGTAAGGTAGTGAATATTGCCTCTCGTAGTGCAGGTTTTATTGTTAAGAAATTTAATAAAACACTATCCGCTTATGCGATTGAGGGTGATTTGTATAACGAGTTTGTTGCCAAGGGTGATGAAATTGCTAAGCTCTATGAAGCGCGTAATTACAACCAGGCCATGCGAGAGATTATGAAGCTAGCTGATAAGGCCAATCAATATATTGATGAGCACAAGCCATGGCAATTAGTAAAAGAAGAAGGCAAAGAGGCGCAAGTACATGATGTAACCTCATTAGCTATTAACCTGTTTAGAGTGTTGATGACGTATTTAAAGCCAGTACTACCAGTCATGGCTGAGCAAGTTGAGCAGTTTTTAAATATTGACGAGCTAAATTGGAACGATATCAAGCACCCACTGACTAAACATCAAATTAATAAATTTAAACCGTTGATGTCACGTATTGAAGATGAGCAAATTGCAAAAGTAATTGAAGATTCAAAACAAAACCTACAAACAACCGAAGAAGAGAAAGAGGATGATAATATGATTAGCATTGATGATTTTACAAAGATTGATTTACGCATTGCCAAAATTGTAAAAGCACAGCACGTTGAAGGTGCTGACAAACTCTTACAACTCACACTTGATATTGGTGAAGAAAATACACGTAATGTTTTTGCTGGCATCAAGGCTCATTACAACCCTGAAGACTTAGAAGGGCGCTTAACGGTTATGGTTGCCAATCTTACACCCAGAAAGATGAAATTTGGACTTTCTGAAGGTATGGTGTTGGCTGCCGGTGATGGTAAGTCTTTACATATTTTATCGCCAGATTCAGGTGCTAAACCTGGAATGAAAATTAGTTAGACAAATACAAGTTTCGGAGAGATGTCAGAGTGGTTTAATTTGCTCGCTTGGAAAGCGGGTGTACGGTAACGTACCGAGGGTTCGAATCCCTCTCTCTCCACCACATTATCATTAAAAATACG
>DTVJ01000029.1 GCA_012963565.1 Piscirickettsiaceae bacterium | reverse complement strand
CCGGTTGATAGAATTATAGAAAAAATCGTATACATTGACAGAGAAGTGATTAAAAAAATATACATTGAGCCAAAAGAAAGACACTGCACCACTAAGCGTCAATCTGATCGTTTTGGTAACGTAGAAGAAGACATTAAATGTACTGAATGGAAGCATTAGTTTTTATTCGCTATTAGTAAACAAAAAGGGCCGCTTATGCGGCCTTTTTTGTTTCTTCACAAACAAAACATTTAATCCACACTCTAACTTCATTTCCACTTTAGATAATAACAACTTTCAATTAAACGGAAGTTATCATGCCTTATTCAAAATCCATCGGTGCGGTGATCAGTATCATTATCGTTTCAGTGCTTATTTACTCTAATGTTGCACGCTCAAATATTGCCTTTGCGAAAAAGCCGCCTCAAGCATCTATCTCGACGATCAATCCAATCAATGAGGTTGAGTCCGGATCAATAATTTACACATTGAATGATAGATCTAGCTTTACACAAATGGCTCTTGATACTAAAGTGCAAATGGATATCACAGGCACGATTAATCGCACTAAGTTGTCACAAACATTTGTCAACCCTTCTAACGAATGGGTAGAGGGTGTGTATGTATTTCCACTACCAGTAAATTCGGCAGTTGATCACTTAACTATGCATATTGGCAGCCGAACCATCGAAGGACAAATCAAGGAGCGTAAGGAAGCTAAAAGGATCTACACAAAAGCCAAGCAAGCAGGCAAAAAAGCATCTTTAATTGAACAGCAACGTCCTAATATATTTACCACTAATGTAGCTAACATTGCCCCAGGAGAGTCCATCACCATCAGTATTGAGTATCAACAGGTAGTTAGTATTGATAATGATAAATTCTCGATTAGATTCCCAATGACCATCGGGGAAAGATACATTCCCGGAAAGCCTATTGCCACGCCAGCAGCTAGCGTAGGCATCAGCCCAAACACCCATCGGGTAAAAGATGCATCCAAAATTACGCCACCTATCAGCCAAAATGTTGATAGACCAATCAGCATTGCAATCAATCTAAAAGCAGGCTTTAATACAGCCAGTGTTAATGCTAGCTATCATGATATTAGCATAGTTGATATTGATACACTGACTAAGCACATCACTCTAGATAACACCAAGGGGAATAACCAAGCAGATCGTGATTTTGAACTTGTCTGGCAAGCTAATAATTCATTAACTCCTGAGCTGGCTTTATTTACCCAGCAACAGGGTGATGACCATTATCTAATGCTAATGGCAACACCACCAGCAGACAAAGCTTTTAAGCAATTTAACACCCCAAGAGAGCTGATCTTTATTATTGATTCTTCTGGCTCAATGATGGGTGCTTCTATGATTCAAGCATCTAAAGCATTGGTGCAAGCAATTAATAGGCTTAAACCAACTGACAGATTCAACATTATTGATTTTGACTCAGGTTTTGATCCTTTATTTGATAGCGCCATGCCAGCCATCAGTATGAACAAAAAACACGGCATTCGCTTTGCTAATAATTTAGATGCTAGTGGCGGTACCGAGCCACTTGAGGCGATCAAATTTGCTTTAAATTCACGCGACTCTCACACAGATGATTACTTACGTCAAATCGTTTTTTTAACCGATGGACAAGTAGGCAATGAAGATGAGATATTCCGTAGTGTTCGTCAAAACATTGATGATGATCGCATGTTTACAATTGGCATTGGCTCTGCACCCAACTCACATCTAATGACCAAATTGGCTAAATACGGCAAAGGTGCTTATACATTCATTGGCGATATTGCCGAAGTAAAAGACAAGATGACAGAGCTATTTGACAAATTAGAGTCTCCAGCAATGACTGATATTAACATCAACTTCCCAATGAACATTAACGCAGAACAAGCATTAGGCTCAATATCTGATTTATATAAAGGTGAGGTGATTACCGCAGTTTATAAACTTAACGCCATACCTAACAAGCTCAGCATTAGTGGCAATACGGCTAATGGTGTATTCACTAAAGATATTCATATAACAGCTAGCAACAACACAACTGGTATTGATGTGTTGTGGGCCAGACGTAAGATTGATCAATTAATGAATCAATACCGTGCGCAATATAGACGAGTAGATCGAGATAGGGTGCAAGCAGACATTACCAATATTGCATTAGACCACCATTTAGTGTCTAAATTTACTTCACTGGTTGCGGTTGACATCACTCCAACTAAACCAGACAGCCAAACCAACATCACTAAAACCGTGGCTAACAAAGTAAAGGCTGCCAAAACAGCTACTAATTCACAACTATGGATGATGTTCGGTTTGGTTATTATTCTGTTATCAGTTGTTACTCGTCGTAGAGAGCAATCATGAATAAATCAATACTACTGGCAATGATTGGTATTAGTACGTTTGCCTATGGTGCCTACATACCCATTAAAGCAGAAGCCGCCCAATATATGATCCAATCAGCCTGGAACGTTTCTAACAAAACCGGCTTCCAAGTCAAGCCTTGGAACTGGATGGATTCTCACCCTGTGATGAGGCTTAAATCAGCCAAGCACAATCAAGATTTAATCGTACTTGAGGGAGACACAGGCAATGTTTTAGCTTTTGGGCCTGGTCGTAATATTCAATCAAATCATCCAGGCAATAAAGGTACTACGCTCATTTCCGCTCATCGAGACACGCACTTTAATTTTTTAGAAAGTGTTGAACTGGGTGACCGCCTTGAAGTGGATTCAATCTATTCAAAAGACAACTACCACTACCAAGTAAGCGATATCAAAATCATCGATTCTGACAAAGTAGATATTGATATTAACAACGGCCCATCAGAGCTCAAGTTAGTCACATGTTATCCATTCAATGCTACAACA
>DTVJ01000028.1 GCA_012963565.1 Piscirickettsiaceae bacterium | reverse complement strand
CGTAGTACACATTCTCCTTCAGAGAATCGACCATCTTTCATTTTTGCAAGTAAGGCTAAATTTTCCTCGATAGAAGTGTTACGGTATGGACTATCTTTTCCTGCTTGTTTTAAGGTACCACGATATTCACGCGTTTCTTCAGAACTTAAGAAGCAAACATATGCCAAGCCTTTGTTAATCAGCTCAATTGCATATTCATAAAATTTTGGAAAGTAGTTGGAACTATATTGAATCTCACCATCCCATTCAAAACCCAGCCAATTAACATCAGCTTTAATTGAATCAACGAATTCAACATCTTCTTTAGCAGGATTGGTATCATCAAAGCGTAAATTACACTTGCCGTTATAGTCCTTTGCTAGCCCAAAATTTAGACAAATTGATTTGGCATGGCCAATGTGTAAATAACCATTAGGCTCGGGTGGAAATCGAGTTTGGATTGAGTTATGTAGGCCAGAATCTAGGTCATCATTAATTTGATGACGAATAAAATTAATAGGCTTTTCGATTGGCGTATCTTTACTCATAAAAATCAGGTAAAAAAAATATTGTGTAAATTATATCATCAAACACTCATACTAAAATATTGCACTAGGGTCGTAGTAAAATGAGTCTCATGAGAATTGCCATCGTCAAACTTTCTGCCCTAGGTGATATTATTCACGCCATGGTCGTGTTACAGTTTATTAAAAAATATTATCCTAACGCAGTTATTGACTGGATAGTTGAAGAAGGTTTTAAAGACGTATTGACTAACAACCCACACATCAATCAAATACACACCGTCAACCTCAAGAAAGTTAAGCAAAAAAAATCACTACGCTTACTGTTTAAGGAACTAAGAAAACTTAGGAAATTACAAAAGTATGATTTAGTTATTGATACTCAAGGTTTAATTAAATCTGCCATTGTATCTCGCGCCATCCCGTCAGATAAGATCTTCGGTTTTGACAAAGAGTCTTTGCGTGAATCTTTTGCCACGACGTTTTATTCAGAAACTTGCAAGATAGATTACGCTGAAAATATCATTGAACGCAATGTTGCCATTGTGGCAAGCACCCTAGATATTACTATTTCACATAAAGATATTCTAAACAAACAACCTTTTTTATATTCCAGCAATCAATCACCACTTAATTTTATCTCTAACACAAAACCTAATATAGCACTGATACCAGGTGCATCATTTGAGTCTAAAATTTATCCAGTGAAACGATATGCGCAGCTTATACAACAATTAGACGCTAATATTGTTATTTTGTGGGGTAGTGAGATAGAAAAGAAAATGGCAGAAGATATCCAGGAAATTTCTCCCGAGGTCAATATCTCTGATAGATTAACACTCAATGAGTTAAAGACATTTATCTCACGAATGAACCTTGTTATTGGTGGTGATACCGGGCCAACACATATGGCATGGGCACTTAATGTTCCGTCCATCACGCTATTTGGATCAACACCAGGATATCGCAATACTTTTACAACAGATATTAACCGAATTCTTGAGTCTGAATCAGAGGTTGATCCTTATAAAATCAATAAAAATGATTTTTCAATTAAGAATATAAAAGTGAGCGACATTGTTAAAATGTCAAAAGAATTATTAGAGGACAGTAAATGAAAATAGCAATAGCAGGAACCGGTTATGTTGGTCTGTCCAATGCCATGCTTTTATCTCAAAATCATGAGGTGGTGGCCCTTGACATCATTCCTGAGAAGATCGAGCAACTTAACAACAAAATCTCCCCAATAGTAGATGCTGAGATTGAAGACTTTCTAGCTAACAAAGATCTTAACTTTACCGCCACTCTAGATAAAGAGTTTGCCTATAAGGATGCTGACTTTATCATTATTGCCACACCAACTGATTACGATACCGTTAATAACTATTTTAATACCACTTCAGTAGAAGTGGTTATTAAAGACGCTATGACTATTAACCCTAATGCGGTAATGATTATTAAATCAACGGTACCAGTTGGCTACACTGATGAGATTAAGGCAAAGTTTAATTGCAATAATATCATTTTCTCTCCGGAGTTCTTGCGAGAAGGTTTAGCACTGCATGATAATCTGTACCCATCTCGTATCATTGTAGGTGAGCAATCAGACAGAGCAAAACAATTTGCTGATTTATTAGTAGAGGGCGCTACTAAACAAGATATTGATGTACTTTTTACTAACTCAACTGAAGCAGAAGCCGTTAAGCTCTTCTCAAATACTTATTTAGCTATGAGAGTATCTTACTTTAATGAGCTTGATTCCTATGCTGAGGCTCATGGGCTAAACAGTAAACAAATTATTGAAGGCGTTGGCCTGGACCCAAGGATTGGTAATTATTACAATAATCCATCTTTTGGTTATGGTGGTTATTGTCTACCCAAAGATACCAAACAACTTCGCGCAAACTATAAAGATATACCTAATAGCTTAATCAGTGCCATTGTTGATGCTAATTCTACCCGTAAAGACTTTATTTCAGATTCAATCATAGCTAAAAATCCTAAGGTCGTAGGCATTCATCGTCTTATTATGAAAAGTGGCTCTGATAACTTTAGAGCTTCATCAATTCAAGGTATTATGAAACGCATAAAAGCCAAAGGCATTGAGGTTGTTATTTATGAGCCCGTCCTTGAAGAGGCAGAGTTCTTTCATTCAAGGGTGATAAAAGACCTAGATGTATTCAAGCAAATGAGCGATGTGATTGTTGCCAATCGCATGACTGATGATTTGAGTGATGTAAAGGATAAGGTTTATACACGCGATTTATTTAACTCAGATTAAAAGGTAAGCATGAAAGTATTAGTAACAGGTGCAGCTGGTTTTATTGGCTCGGCACTCTCAATCAGATTACTAGATAGAGGTGACACCGTCATCGGTATTGATAATCAT
>DTVJ01000027.1 GCA_012963565.1 Piscirickettsiaceae bacterium | reverse complement strand
GTTGTAAGAAGGAATGCTGCCAATCTTAACCAAACCATTATTACAATACGCAGTTGAAGAGGCATTATCAGCAAACATGAGTAATATGGCCATTGTTACTGGCAAAGGTAAACGCGCGATTGAAGATCACTTTGATAGATCACTTGAGTTGGAAATGCAAATTAAAGGCACGCCAAAAGAAGAGCTACTCAAAGAAGTAAATTTGGTTTGCAAGCGTTCTACTTTTACTTATGTGCGTCAAAAACAAATGCTAGGTCTTGGTCATGCCATATTAACCGGCGAACCACTAATAGGCAATGAAGCATTTGCTGTTCATTTAGCAGATGATTTGTGTATTAATGATGGGAATAGTGTACTTACACAAATGGCAGAGATATACAAAAAATACCAATGCTCAGTTGTGGCTATTGAAGAAGTACCAATTGATCAAACTGATAAATATGGAGTGATTGCAGGTGATTTAGTAGATGACACTGACGACATCTACCGTGTTACTGATATGGTTGAAAAACCAGATCCAAAGGATGCACCAACCAATATGGCTATCATTGGTCGTTATATCTTAACACCTGATATTTTTGATGTACTTAGAGATACCAAGCCTGGTAAAGGTGGTGAAATTCAAATTACTGACGCATTACTCACTCAGGCTAAGCAAGGCAATGTCATTGCTTATAAGTTCAAAGGCAGACGCTTTGATTGCGGCAGCGTTAAAGGCTATGTAGAAGCCACCAACTACTTCGCAAAACAACAAGGGATAATCTAGCATAAACAAAAAGAGCTGGTAAAAATTGGTGCTTTTCCTAAGTAATTCTAAAATTAGAAATTACCTAAACGTCATATAATGCATCAGTAATTTCACATTGTGGTTTGAACTCTGGTACAGCTTTTATTAACAACTCACGTAACTTCTTCTGATCACAGTCATCAATAGCTACTTCCAACTTATCTAGAATCAACCTTAACTTATTCCAAGCCAACATATCTTCCTGTGCACGCATAATCATCTGGTTGTCGGTTTCTAATACGTTATCCCCAATCAGCAACTCTTCATAAAGTTTCTCACCAGGCCTAAGACCGGTGTATTTAATCTCAATATCACCATTAGGGTTAGACTCATCTTTTACTTGCAGGCCACTCAACCGAATCATCTTTTTAGCCAGATCGACAATACGTAAAGGCTCACCCATGTCCAATACAAACACATCGCCACCCTTACCCATAGCGCCCGCTTGAATGACTAATTCTACTGCCTCTGGTATGATCATAAAATAACGAATAATTTCAGCATCTGTTACGGTTACCGGCCCACCATCTTTAATCTGCTTCTTAAACAATGGTATCACTGAACCACTAGAACCTAACACGTTACCAAACCGCACCATAGTAAAACGGGTCTTAGTTTGATTTTGCGATAATGCTTGTAGCACCAACTCAGCAAAGCGCTTAGTTGCGCCCATGGTATTTGTCGGGCGTACCGCTTTGTCAGTAGAAATTAGCACAAAAGTTTCAACGCCTTCTTTAATTGAAACTTGTGCACAATTAAGAGTACCAAAAATATTATTGCTCACTCCTTCGGCATTATTAAATTCCACCATTGGCACATGTTTATAAGCAGCTGCATGGTAAATTGTTTGCACACCAAATTTCTTAAATATACAAGTCAATCGATTTCTATTATTCACAGAGCCTAATATTGGCAATATTTCAATATTAGGCATACTTATATTCGATAACTCTCTATCAATGGTATAAAGTGCAAATTCACTCAACTCAAACAGTATTAGGATCTTAGGTTTTAAAAATAAAATCTGTCTACAAAGTTCAGATCCAATTGATCCGCCAGCACCTGTTACCAATACCACCTTGTCTGTAATATTAAGACTTAATAACTTCTTATTTACAGATACGGGTTCGCGACCTAACAAGTCTTTAATACTAACTTCACGTAAATCATCAATTTTTACTTTACCCTGAGCCAACTCTGACACACCGGGCAGTGAACGTACCAATATCGGATAATGTTCTAAAAAATTAATAATTTCATTACGACGAGTACGGGATACTGAAGGAATGGCCAACAATACTTCACTCACTAATTTTTGATCAATTAAAGAGTCAAAATCAGCTAATGAATACACTTCAACGCCATTAATAATTTGTCCATGTAGCTCATTTTCATCATCTATAAAAGCTACTGGACTATATTCATCAGACTGACCTAAAGCAATTGCTAACTGCCTACCGGCAGAGCCTGCACCATAAATCACTACATTTTTTTGTTGGAAGTCTCTATTACTTTGCGCTTCTAAAAACAGCCAACGTGCAATCATGCGCGGGCCACCTATCACTAATAAGGCGAATATCCAATTAATTAATATAACTGAGCGAGGAATACCTTCATTGGCAACCACAAATCCAACCACACCCCATATCACTGCATATATTGATACTGCTTGCACAACAGCCCATATCGCCTTGAAGCCCATAAAACGAATAATTGCACTGTATAAACCAAATTTAATAAAAATCAGGGAGGCAATTACTGGTGCGCTAAAAATCGCTACTAACAAATTAAAATCTTCTGGCCAATACCATTGGCCCAGTCTTATTGAAAACGAGAACAAAAGCACCAGAATCAAAAATATAGAGTCAGTTAACAACATAATTAACTGCTTACTTCTACGTGGCAGTATCATAATTCTATTAATCAATGTGTCACTCCAGCTCTTCTAATAACTTTTACAAAAGTCATCCACAATATCTTTAAATCAAATAATAGTGATTGATTATTTACATACTCTACATCGTAACCAACTTTATCAGCAATAGATAATTCATCTCGACCATTCACTTGAGCCCAGCCTGTAATACCGGGCTTTACTCTATCTATACCATTTTTTTTTCGTAACAAGATAAGGTCTTGTTGATTAAAT
>DTVJ01000026.1 GCA_012963565.1 Piscirickettsiaceae bacterium | reverse complement strand
AACCTCTGGCAATAAGACTTTTTCTTCAGAAAAACCTCGACCTTCAGGCTCTACGAATTGAAATAATGAATGTTGTGGTACTCGGTTTTTTAACGCAGGTAGATAGATAAAATCATAATCTTGGTCACTAATGATAGGATTGCCAGATCGATAGGCAAGATTTGCTGTTTGACAAAACTCAGCCAAATCATCATCCGATAAATCATCTAACAAGATCTCTTGTTGGATGATTTGATTAATAATTACCGATGATAACGCCACCCTAGCGTTAAAACTGCTTGGCAATATTTCCTAAGAATTCATGACTAAAGTCAATGGTTGCTTGCTCATTTTCTTCAGATAAATCATTAAAGTAAACTTCGGTTGTATCACTCTGAATCTCTCTAACAAGAATCTGGAAGGATTTCTTAATCGCATCATCTCCAAACATTCTAGAGAATACACCTTGATCTTCAGTTCTGGCAACGTTAATATAGAAGCTTCCTTCTTTAACATCTTTATCTTCAACATCAACATTTAGCTGATCAAGCGCCCAACCAATGTTGCCCCATGTGTCATATTGATTCAATAAGAAAGTTAATTTAGCATAACCATTAACACCTTCAGAAAGAGTTACTGTTAACTTTTGCTCTTCCTTAGCTTGAATGATTTTTTCTCTTGCCACGGCTTGGTCACTGCCCAAGAATGTCATCAATCGATACAACATTTCCATTTCTAGTGCTTGGTCTTTAGGACGGGACTGCCAAATAGTATTTTCATCCTCACTGCCTGATTTAGTTATTACTTCCTCCATCGAAGTTAATGATAAATACACTTCAGACTTATTACCATTGTCAGTAGGCTCGATACGAATACGATATTTATCTATAATTGGTAGGGCATATCTTGCTTTAAAAGCCTTTTGAAACGTAGAACGAATTAAACCTAAAGACTGATCAGGAATTTCAAGTTTATTTTCTAAAAAATCCGTTTCCATTGAACCAATCTTCTTATTGGTTTTCTTAATAGCAAAACCATGTGACTTTAAGAAGCTCTTAGATAAACTCCACACTGCATCTGGTTTTTTATCAACTAATAACCAACGACGATTGCCTGATTTTTTAACTTCGATGCTTGAAGGTGTTCTTAAGATGCTTGATGCTTCTTTAATAGCATTGTCTTTTTCAGAAAAACTAATAGTATTTTCCTGAATATTAGAAACATATTCACTTAACTTAAATGCATTTTGCGAGCTGGGCTTGGTTAAGTCCGGTGGGATTTCCAACGAAGTGACGGTTTTGTCAGCATAATATTGAATAGATCTTTCCCCAAGTGCTATTTGTTTCTCTACCTTTTCATCACCTCCGAGTGAAATACAGCCACCTAAAGACAGTGCTAAGAAAATAATTGATAATTTAGCCAACATGTTTATATAACCCCCAATGATAACAAATCCTGCTCCAATGTTATTTGAGCCTCTTGTGATAATTTAGTCAGTGGCAAGCGAATACCGCTCTCACATTTGTTCATTTTGTACAGTGCCCACTTAACTGGAATTGGATTAGATTCGATAAATAAATGCTGATGCAAATCACTCAACGTTGAGTTGATTGTTTCTGCTGAATTACGATCATTATCCATAGCAACATTATAAGCTTCCGAGACCGCCTTAGGGGCAACATTTGCACTCACTGAAATACCGCCATGGCCACCCATTAAAATAAATTCAACTGCTGTGGCATCATCACCACTATAAAGCAAGAAATCATCAGGACAGCTGTCAATTAACGCTTGAGCAACATCGAGATCTCCAGTTGCATCTTTAATGCCAATAATATTTTTAATTTCTGCAAGGCGAACAGCTGTCTCAACTGATAAATCAACCGCTGTTCTACCTGGGACATTATATAAAATCTGATCAATTTCAACCGCTTCTGCAATCGCCTTATGGTGCTGATACAATCCTTCTTGAGTAGGTTTATTGTAATATGGTGTTACCAAAAGACAAGCATTAGCGCCAATTTCTTTGGCAGCACTGGTAAGCTCAATCGCCTCGGTAGTCGAGTTGGCACCTGTACCTGCAATAATAGGAATACGCCCTTTTGAAAATTCAATGGTTTTTCGCATCACTTCAATGTGCTCTTCTTGATTCAGCGTTGCAGATTCACCGGTTGTTCCCATTGAAACAATTGCATGAGTACCAGAATCGATATGGAATTCAACCAATGACCTAAGTGCAACAAAATCCACAGACCCATCTTCAAACATTGGGGTTATTAAGGCTACCATAGAGCCAGTTAAAGGGTGATTAATATGCATTTACTCAAACAATAAAACTGATTAAGAGAATTATATACGAATCAGTTTTAATGGACGTAAAAAAACCCGCTAACAGCTAAACTATTCTAGTCTTTTCAGTCTACAGTCTGATTCTCTTATAGGGCATCTTGATCGGTCTCACCTGTACGAATACGAACAACCTTATCTAAATTGGTTACAAAAATCTTACCATCTCCAACTTTTCCAGAATTAGCAGTATTACTAATAGCCTCAATAATTTCATCTAACTTGGAAGCAGGAATCGCAACCTCTAGTTTAACTTTTGGTAAAAAATCTACTTGATATTCCGTACCACGATAAAGTTCTGTGTGACCTTTTTGCCGACCAAATCCTTTAACCTCTGTAACTGTGATTCCAGATACATCAAGCTTTAATAAAGCCTCTCTTACCTCATCTAATTTATGTGGCCTTAAAATTGCTGTTACATTTTTCATTGCTTACCCCCTAATTAACGCTATTTCTAAGTTGTGCCACTTCTTTATGACTTGATTTATTCTATGCTTTATTATAGATCAAAATTAGCCATTTTTGCTTTTTAAATCTGGTCGTTTCTTGATAGTGTTTTTTAAGGATTCTTGCTTTCTCCATGAGTCGATATTAGCTTGGTGCCCACTAAGTAAAACCTCTGGAACTTTT
>DTVJ01000025.1 GCA_012963565.1 Piscirickettsiaceae bacterium | reverse complement strand
GTTATGCCTTTTGCGGCTGTTCTTGCCATTAGTACATGGAGAAGATTTCTTAACATTGATAAACACTTAAAAAAGAATGATCAACTTATCCTACTTAATAGATTTTTTCTTGTGATCATAATCTCGATTATAGTTCTGTCAATTTTTGTGAGTATGCCGAACTTTAAGGTGCGTTGGTTTCATCCACTAATGATGATATTTCCTTTGTGGATGTTAGCTAGAATTGAACGAAAAGAGTTACTCTCAAATACAATAATGCGTTGGTTTACCAACATTACTATTGGTTTCACTGTGTTGATATTATCAACCCGAATTGCACAAGTAACCATAGGGCCAGATTTAGGTACGTACGGCAGACTTAATATACCAATTATTGAAACAATTGAGAAACTACCCACACATCTTATAAAACACTCAATATTAATAACAAAGGATAGGTTTATTGGCTCACACTTATTATCACATTACCAACAACGCAGCATTGTAATTGAAGGCAATCTCTTGAGAGAAGAAAAAGCTAGAACCGCTATACAGTGTTTATGGTTGTGGGACGATAACAGGTCTGATACTGCACCAAGCGTTAATAATATAATTGGGTCTGGAGAACTTGTAACTATGGTCGCAAATACAAAATATACTTTATTTTATGCGCTCACACTAAAACAAGAGTGCGATTAAATATCACTAGTTTGTTCTTTTCGAATTAACATAAGATTACGAATATAGACAAATAAGCCCATGCCTTGACCAATAATAAATACTGGGTCTTGCCTAAGGATGGCATAGCTTAAAAGTGTCAGACCACCGGCCAGGCTAAAATACCAAAAAGCAGTAGGAATTACGCTCTTTTTATGTTTCTCACTATAGATCCATTGAATCAAAAATCGCATAGAGAATAATGCTTGCCCCACAAGCCCTAGTATTAACCATGAAGTTGGAATGTCCTGCATAATTAAAGCTCCTGTGTTTTAGTTATATGAGTACGATTTTGTAGCCACCTAACTCCCAATATATCAACAATACCTACCCATAGGCGATTATAAAAACCATACTTAGAAACACCCTGCATGCGATGCCGATGATTCACTTCAATTGATACCACTCTGCCGCCTTGGCGTTGGAATAGCGCCGGGATGTAGCGATGCATATGATCAAAATAAGGTAGATCTAGAAAACTATCTCGTGCAAACACTTTAAGACCACAACCAGTATCAGGAGTGCCATCTCCCAATAATTTATCACGTATTTTGTTAGCATATTTTGAAGATATGCGCTTCAACCAAGTATCTTTGCGTTTTTTTCTATATCCTGCTACTACTAGCCAAGGATCAGAATTTTGATTATTAATAAGTTCATCATAAAGCTTGGGGATATCGGCCGGATCGTTTTGACCATCGCCATCTAGCGTAGCAATCCAGGGTGACTTAGCATATTGCACACCTGTTCTCACTGCTGTTGATTGGCCACTATTTTGCAAATGCTTAATAATTCTAAGTGTAGCTAGGTCTTGCTTCATCTCTAATAGCACATCAAGTGTATTATCCGTACTACCGTCATCAACAACAATAATTTCATGTTGGTATTCCCCATTAAGCGCGCTGGTAATTTCGTTGATTAGTGTTCCAATACTTTCTTCTTCGTTACAAACTGGAATAACAATAGAAAAATCCATAGCCCTATCCTATAGGTTTATTGATGGTATTCTTTATACCACTTAGCAAAATTCTCAACACCTTGCTTTACACTCATTGATGGTTTATAACCAAACTCTTTCACCAAGTCATCTACATCAGCATAAGTATCTGGTACATCACCAGGTTGTAGTGGTAGTAACTCTTTATCTGCCTTAACACCGAGCGAGTTTTCTAAGGCCTCAATATAATCCATTAATTCTACTGGATTATTATTTCCAATGTTATAGACACGCCACGGTGCCTTACTAGATCTAGTATCTGGATTATCGCCATCCCAATCTGGGTTTGGTGGTGCTGGACGGTCAAGTATACGAATCACGCCTTCAACAATATCATCAATATAAGTAAAGTCACGTCGATGTCTGCCATAGTTAAATACTTGTATTTTCTCACCTGCTATCATTGCTTTTGCAAATTTCTGTAGCGCCATATCAGGCCTATCCCATGGGCCATAAACCGTAAAAAATCTCAAGCCTGTTGTGGGTAAATCATATAAATGACTATAGGTATGAGCCATTAACTCATTGGCTTTTTTAGTAGCAGCATATAGACTTACTGGATGATTAACATTATCGCTAGTTGAAAATGGTTGCTTGGTATTAGAGCCATAAACTGAACTACTAGAAGCATAGACTAAATGCCTTACTTTATTATGGCGACATCCCTCTAAAATATGAGCAAAGCCAACTAAGTTAGTATCAACATAAGCCAGTGGGTTCTCGATGGAATAACGTACTCCGGCTTGAGCTGCAAGATTCACCACACCTTCAAATTGATATGTTTTAAATAACTCAGCTATACCTTCGCGATCTTCAAGATTCATGCGGATGTGTGTGTAGTTTGGATGATTTTCATGGCGGGCAAGACGAGCTTCTTTTAGTGCTGGATTGTAGTAATCATTATGATTATCAATACCGATGACGGTGTCACCTCTATCAAGTAATCTGATTGAGAGCGCCGAGCCAATAAAGCCAGCTGCACCTGTTACTAATACTTTCATGCTTATCTTTTAATCTGAGTTAAATAAATCGCGTGTATAAACTTTATCCTTCACATCGTTCAAATCATCCGTCATGCGATTGGAAACAATCACATCTGATATTTGTTTAAACTCTTTTAAATCGCTAATAACTTTTGAATGGAAGTACTCATCCTCTTCTATTACCGGTTCGTATACTACCACTTCAATGCCTTTAGCTTTAATACGCTTCATAATACCTTGGATAGATGAGGCTCTAAAGTTGTCAGATCCACTTTTCATAATA